>CANTWQ010000133.1 GCA_947853365.1 uncultured Bacilli bacterium | reverse complement strand
CTACTCTTCCTCTTCTCTTTGTTGCTTGTTGCTTTTCTGTATAGAATGGATGACATTTTGAGCAAACTTCAACGCCGATTTCTGGTTTTGTTGATCTTGTCATGAAAGTTTCCCCACATGCACAAGTTACTTTTGTATCCATATAAGTTGGATGAATTCCTGCTTTCATGTTTTCTCCTTTCTTTTGTCTTCATCGGTTCGCCATGACATCTTTTGTGCCATAGTAATTCAATTGCTAGTTTATTATAGCAAAGTATTTTGTTCTTGACAAGCGCTAAAAATGAAAAAGTCGTAATCGATGACAAAGAATAGCCAAAAAAAAATAGAAGCAATTGAAAAAAAGTTGTCCTATTTTACAATTTCACTTTTCAATTTTCATTTAACTGTTTGATAATTGCCATTGCAATTTGTTCATATCCTTTGCTAGAGGGATGAATATCGTTAGGATTTGGAAGATAATCCATATTTCTAGCCATCACATCATCGATAGCAACATAGGTACAGTGGTATTTTTCACTTATTTTTTGATACATCATATTCATTTTTTCCATGGCCGGCGCGACGATCTCATTTTTAATGGTTCTAGGAAGTGGATTATAGTATCCAATCACATAGATTTCTCCTTTGGCATATTTCCTTATTTCTTTTAAGGTTCGATCGATACGACGATCAATTTCATTCAAGATTTCGGTGGCAACTTCTTCGGTTGGTAGAGATAACATACTTCCTTTTTGATTTAAAAGTTCAAAGAAATCATTGGCTCCAATCGATAGGGTTAAAAAGTTGGATTCTCTTAAAGCGCGTTTTATATTGACTTTTTTTCCATCGATCATCATTTCTTTTCCTTTTTCAATATCGTTTAAAAGGTCTGTCGTACGATATCCTGATTGGGCAAAACTTTTACTGTAACTTCCCAACATATTGTTTTTTTCAAAATAGTTGGCAAGATAATCACTATAGCCATAATCGATGGCTCCGTACGCATTTTGGCCCAATGCCAAAGAGTCCCCTAAGGCAAGATAGGTGATCTTATGATCCGCATTCACATTGTAAATAACAAAAATAGACAAAACGGTGAATAATAATATCCATAACGATTTATGTTGATACCATCTTTTCAAAGTGCTTCTCCTCCAAAAGAAAAATAGAAATCTTTCTATTTTAGTCTATTTCTTCGATTTCTATTTTAGCACCTACGTTTGTCAATTTTTCTACTATTTGCTCGTACCCTCTTAAGATGTGTTCGACATTTTTTATGGTTGTTGTTCCTTCGGCTTTTAAGGCTGCTGCAACTAATGCCGCACCGGCTCTTAAATCAGTGGCTTCGACAATGGTACTATGCAGTTCTGTTTTTCCGACTATGGTTGCCGTTTCTCCTTCAACAGTAATTTGGGCTCCCATTTGATTTAAATATGGAATATGCATAAAACGATTCTCCCAAATGGTTTCACTCACATGAGAAATCCCTTTACTTTGCGTTAACAAAACCGTAAAAGGCTGTTGTAAATCCGTTGGAAATCCCGGATATACTTGTGTTTCGATATTGGTAGGTAAATACTCCATGGCATGATTTACGAGAATGTAATCTTCACCGATTTCTAATTCTACACCAATTTCTTCCATTTTTGAAGTCAAGGCTTCCAAATGGGATGGAATCATATTATCGATTTTTAAATAATTTCCACATAAGGCTCCAATAATGGCATAAGTTCCGGCTTCGATACGATCGGGAATTACTTCATGAAAACCTCCAGATAAGGTTTCTACACCACGAATTTTGATTGAAGATGTACCTGCGCCTTTGATATTGGCTCCTAAATTATTTAAAAATGTTGCGACATTTACAATTTCAGGCTCTTTGGCAGCATTATCGATTGTCGTTGTTCCTTTGGCTAGGACACTTGCCAACATAATATTGATGGTTGCCCCAACACTAGCAATATCAAGATAGATATTGGCTCCTTTTAATTCTTTTGCTTCGACAGTATAAAGATTTCCGTCATTGGTTACTGTCGCTCCTAATGCCTCAAACCCTTTTAAATGCAAGTTAATGGGTCTTGCTCCGATCGAACATCCACCAGGAAAATACATACTTACTTTTTTATATTTTCCAAGAAGTGCTCCCATAAAATAATAAGAAGCTCTTAATTTTTTGGATACATCTTCTGGAATCATCTTGTTTACAATCGAAGTTGGGTCAATGACGATACTTTCACTGGCTCGATGAATGTGGGCTCCTAAATACTCTAAGATTTCACTTAGCGCATCGATATCGGTTATTTCCGGCACATTACAAATGGTTACTTTATCTCCGGCTAATAGCGCTGCAGGAATTAAAGCAACCGCACTATTTTTGGCTCCAGAAATACGAATCGTTCCCGACAAAGGATGGTTTCCTTCGATTTTTAAAGTTTTCATACCTACCTCCTGATTTATTTTTCGTTACGGAATAATTCTATCTTATTACGAACGGCATCTTTCATCGCCGGTTCTCCACTTTTGATTACTTTACGAGGATCATAAACAAGGGGATTATCGCGAACAAAAGGTAACACTGCATTATGCCATGCTACTTGAAACTCAGTATTGACATTGATTTTGGCAATACCACAAGAAATTGCTTTACGAATTAAATCATCGGGAATTCCGGTTCCTCCGTGCAATACCAATGGGATCTTTAATCGTTCACTGATTTCTTTCATCCGAGTAAAATCTAAATGTGGTTCTCCTTTATACAAGCCGTGCACACTTCCCAAGGCGGGTGCAAGGCTATCGACTGCGGTTTCTTTTACGAAAGTAATGCAATCTTCTACTTTGGCATAGGCAAGTTCGTTATCGAGTCCATCTTCGCTTCCACCAATCGCTCCGACTTCCCCCTCTACCCATACGCCACGTGGATGGGCATAAGCGACCACTTGTTTGGTAAGGGCAATATTATCCTCTAAATTATGTCTACTTCCATCAATCATAACTGATGTAAAGCCATGATCAATGGCCTCTTTGCATGTTTCAAAAGATGTCGCATGATCGACATGAAGACAAACAGGAATGGTAATTTTTAAATCATTGATCAAACCATTTACCATACAGGAAATTGTTTCAAATCCTCCCATATAACGACTTGCTCCTTCTGAAACTCCTAAAACAACAGGCTCTTGCATCTCTTGGCATACTTCTAAAATCCATTTGGTCCATTCCAAATTATTGATATTAAAATGAGGAACGGCCTTTTTTTTCGAAAGGGCATCATATAATTCATTTTTACTGTTCGTTTTCATTATCTCACCTAATTTAATCATAGTATGAAACAGTAGAGAAGTCAAATGGAATGGAACAGGTTGTGTCAAGTTAGGAAAAAAAGTAATAAATACTCAATATCAACAGTATCATCGCTCCAACGATCGTAGATAGCTTGCCAAATAGACGATTTAAATTTTTGCCAATGCTTAAACCAAGGAGGGTAAACATACCTGACAATAAGGCATAAATCAACGCAGACATTAAAATTTGATCTGTTAATCCAGAAAGTCCAATTCCTACGGAAAAACTATCAATACTCACGGTAAAAGCAAAAAGGAGAAGGGAAGAGATCGTTGTCAAATTGGTTAATTGTTCTTCTTTTTTTACCGATAAAAGCATTTCAATCGCAATGATACCTAAAATTGCTCCGACCAAGGCATGCGTATTGATGGCCAAATAAGAAAATAGATAACTGCCAAACATATAGCCAAGTAACGGCATTAAAAAGTGAAACAATCCAACAAACGAGCTTAATAGTAAAATTTTTTTCTTAGAAAATGATAGGGTTCCATATAGAATCGATAGCGAAAAGGCATCCATCGATAAACCAATGCCAATCAAAATGGATGTGTATAGCATAGGGATCCCTCCTAGCTCATCATACGAGATAGAGGAGGGTTTTATACCTTTCTAGTTTAGAAATTGCTCTAGGATTTCTTGGATATAAAGACGATATTCTATATCAGAAGTGTTTTCTTCTTCCGGAGATAGTAGACAGAGTGGGGGAAATAGAACACACCACCAGTTATCGCCTTGGCCTTCACCAATGGTAATCACTAACGATTCATAATTTCCTTCTGGATAGGTGAAGCCTCTATAAGTTTTTTCTGGAAAGTAGTTATTACCATAATGAATGGAAAAATCATGATTACCTAAAATCTTTGCAATTTTATTTTCTAATTCGGGTAACAATTGGGATAACTTCTTACGTATTTGTTCTTTGGTTTTTATATTGGCTAAATTTTCTTGAAATAGATGATCAACCACTTCTTTTACTTCTTGTTTTTGCTGTTGATCTTCAACCGTATTACTACTTGCAATAATGCGAAAACGAATGGCATCTTGCGGAATGATAAGTTCTTCTTCTGTTGGAAAACATGTTACAATGGCAATGATACATATTAGAATAATAACGATGTGACTTTTCATTTCTATCACCTTTCTAAATTCGTTTTGGTGCTAGAATGATCGTTTTATTCTTTCGTTGATTGATTTTTTTATTTATACAAAAAGAAAGCGACAGATTGCTTTCTTTTTTGCCATGTTAGGAATGATTGGTAACGAAAAAGATGCGATCTCGACCTTGGAGATCTTGGATACACTCAATATCGGCATCAGGCAATATTGTTCGAACTAATTTTGATAGTGCTTCTTTTTGATCACACCCGATTTCAAATGCAATGAGATAATCTTTTTTTAGATGCGGTCTAATATCTTTCAATATTTTACGATAACAATCCAATCCATCTTCGCCCCCATATAGTGCTAAAGATGGTTCGTTATCTTTCACGAGTGGATCAATTTCTTCGTTTGTTTTGATATAAGGTGGATTACTAATAACGACATCATAGGCTTCAGAAACACGATCCCACATATCACTTTCGATGAAGGTCACTTCTAATTGCTGTTTTTCTGCATTTTGTTTAGCGACTTCTAAAGCAGCCGTACTAATATCGACCATTGTCACTTGGGAGCTTGGTAAGAGGCGTTTTATAGTTAAACCAATCACACCAGATCCAGTTCCTAAATCGATCATCGAAATAGGATGGGGGAAGTGTTTTTTTATTTTAGATACAGTTTGTTCGACCAATTCTTCGGTTTCAAAACGGGGAATCAAGACATTTTCGTTAATATCAAATGTTTGCCCATAAAAATTGACATTACCAATCACATATTGGATTGGTTTTTTCTGTTCTAAAGCGATGATTTGCTGTTGGTAGCGTTTCATGATATCTTCCGGAACTATCTCGTCTAATTTCAACAACAACTCGAGTGTATTACAACCAAGAAGAGAAGCAAGGAGCATCTCAGCATGTGTTTTGGACAGATGTTTTTTGCCAAATATAATTAAATCTTCGACGGTCATTCTACTTCTTTTTCCATTTGTCTTTTTTGATCTTCGGTAATGAGTGCTTCGATTAAGTCTTCTAAATCTCCGTTCATAACACGATCTAAATTGTTGCTAGTGTATCCGATTCGATGATCTGTAACTCGATTTTGTGGATAGTTATAGGTCCTTATTTTTTCGGCCCGCGATCCTGTTCCGATCTTACTTTTTCTGGTTTGTCCGAGTTCTTCTTCTTGTCGCATACGTTCGGCTTCATATAATCTGGCTTTTAATACTTTCATCGCCTGCTCTTTATTTTGTATTTGGCTTCGTTCGTTTTGACAAGTAACTACTGTTCCCGTTGGAATATGCGTAATCCGTACGGCACTATCGGTCGTATTGACTCCTTGGCCTCCACATCCACTACTACGATAGATATCGATTCTTAAATCTTGAGGATTGATTTCAATGTTGACATCTTCTGCTTCGGGCATCACTAATACTGTGGCGGTCGACGTCTGAATTCGACCATTGGCTTCCGTTTCTGGTACTCTTTGCACTCTGTGAGAGCCAGATTCATACTTTAATTTGGAATAAACATTTTCCCCTTTTACAATAAACTCAATTTGGGAAAAACCACCAGAGGTTCCTTCGTTGGCATCGGTAATTGAAATTTTCCATCCTTGTTTTTCGGCATATTTTTGATACATGCGGAAAAGATCTCCCGCAAAGATATTTGCTTCATCGCCTCCGGCGGCACCACGGATTTCCATAATAACGTTCTTTCCATCGTTGGGATCTTTTGGAATCAATAATACTTCCAATTGGTGTTCTATCAATTCTTTTTGAGCCTTTAATGCGGTTGCTTCCTCTTTGGCCATTTCACCCAATTCTGGATCTTTTGACATTTCTATTGCTTCTTCTAAATCTTTTTGTACTTTCTGATACTTGCGATACATGGTTACGGTTTCTTCTAAATCCGATAATTCTTTGGAAAGGGTTTTGGTCTTTTCCATATCTGATAAGGTTTCTGGTTGCATAAGTAAAGAATTGATCTCGTCATAGCGATTATTGATGGCATCTAATCTTTCAATCATCTTATCCCTCCTAAAAATCGTTTCTATTGTATCATAATTTTTGGCCTTTTTCTATACTCTCAACAGAAAATCACAGAGACTCTGTGATTATTGTTCTAAATCCATTTCATCTTCATCGATGACAACTAAATCTTTTAAATCATCTTCTGTGTCATCAAAATCATCGTCATCGCTATCAGAGGTATCATCAAATGTTGGTTCTTCCTCTTCTTCCTCTTCTTCATCCTTTAATTCATCCAGTTCTTCTTCTTCCTCATCAAGTGCTGTTAAAACCTTATCTGATGTGTGTCTACTACGCAAATCCCATGTTCCATCTTCTAACAGAATAAATCTTTTATCGGTCGTTAATGTGGTGTAATAATCACCTATTTTTTGATCAAATGTTGAGGCCGGCAATCCTAATAAACGAATAATTTCTTTATATAATTCTGCTGTATTTTGTTTGCCTTTTTCCGTCAATAATAGATTAGTAATATCTTTATTTGATAATAATTCTAAATCTTCACGACTCATATCTTTAATACTCATAAATCCTCCTACCACAATGCTTTTATCATTATGTTTTTTCTGCAAGTATTATATGCACATTTTAGAATATGTATCCTTTTTATTGCCAAAATAATACGAATTCGATTGGTTGTGATTCTTTTTCGTTGGTTATTATTTCATATTGCAAGAAAAAGGTGTTTTTGTCGTTTTTTACGGCGCGGATACGGTAAGGCAAATCCAGGTTGAATGCGGCCGTTTTCAACTTACAATTCAAGATTTTATCTTCCTTTTCAGCAAATGTCAATATTATTTTATATTCTTTGTTTTCTCTTATCATTTTTTTTAAAGAGAAATCGATCATTTGGCGAAATTCACCTTGCTTCCAATATAGTTTTTGATCTTGATAAATTGCCAAAGTATCAATGTCTTCTTGATATGATTGATTTTTGATGTAACCAGTTAATTTTACTTTCATTTTATCACCAATTTCTTGAAACGAATTATAGCATAAATGTTCTTGTTTGCATACATAATTTTTTTGTTTCTTCGGATACTATAACTTGAACGGAGGTATTTATGCATATTTTAAAAAAATGTTTTAAATGGTCAATGTATTTGGCTGGGGCTTTATTGATTTTTGTTTTTGCACTTTATGGATATGCCAAAATGTCTCCTAAACTAGAAATTAAAAGTGCCAATGCTTTTATGATGTATGATAGTAGCAATCAGTTGTTTTTTCAAGGAAGCGGAACACAAGAATGGGTGAGTTTGAATGATATTTCACAACATGTGATCGATGCGACAATTGTTACAGAGGATAAAAAGTTTTATCAGCATCATGGATTTGATTTCTTACGTATTTTAAAGGCTCTTTATGTAAATTTTACAACACAATCTAGAAAAGAAGGAGCATCGACGATATCCCAACAATATGCCAAAAATTTGTTCTTGGATTTTGATAAAACATGGAGTCGAAAAATTGAAGAAATGTGGCTTACTATTCAGTTAGAGGTTCATTATGACAAAGATGAAATTTTGGAGGGTTATTTAAATACGATCAATTATGGACATGGCATGTATGGAATTGAAAATGCTTCTCAGTTTTATTTTGGAAAACATGCTAAAGATTTATCCATTGCGGAAGCGGCCATGTTGGTTGGTATTCCAAAATCACCTTCTAATTATTCACCTTTGGTAAATTTGGAGGTTGCAACCAATCGGCAGCAATATATTTTGCTCAATATGAAAAATGCAGGTGTGATTAGCGAAGAAGAGTATGAACAAGCCAAAATAGAACCATTACATTTCATTGGAGAAAAAGAACATGAACAATTATCGACGATTATGTATTATCAGGATGCCGTTATGCGCGAATTGGAAAGTATCGAGGAAATTCCTTCTTCTTATTTAGAAACTGGTGGTATCCGTATCTATACGAGTTTGCAAATGGATGCACAAACAAAGCTAGAAAAAGCCATTCGCGATAATATGCCAGATTCCGATTTACAGGTGGCAAGTGTGATGATGGAACCCAATACAGGTAGAATTATTGCCTTGGTGGGAGGAAGAGATTACAATACTTCCCAATTTAATCGGGCAGTGCAATCCAAAAGACAGGTCGGATCGACAATGAAGCCATTCTTATATTACGCGGCTCTAGAAAATGGCTTTACGGCCAGTACAACGTTTACCAGTCAAGAAACCACTTTTACTTTTTCTAATAATCAAACGTACACGCCTCAAAATTATGGAGGTACTTACGGCAATCAACCCATTTCTCTTGCTACGGCAATTGCATATTCTGATAATATCTACGCGGTGAAAACACACATGTTTTTAGGAGAAGATGTGTTGGTGGAAATGGCAAAACGAGTTGGTATTACGGCCGATTTGCAGACAGTACCATCTTTACCCCTTGGTACTGCCGAAATCAACATTATGGAAATGGCCGGTGGATATGCTGCCTTTGCTAATAATGGCTACCGTGTAGAACCACATCTTATTTTACGGGTGGAAGATCTCTCAGGAAATGTCATTTATGAAAAAAAAGAAGTAAAAACGCAAGTATTAAATTCTAGCCTTACGTTTATTATGGATGAATTATTAACAACAACATATGATGCAACGTTTATTGATTATAATTATCCGACCGCCATCAATTTGCAATCAAGATTAACCAAAAAATACGCTTTAAAATCGGGAACGACAAATACGGATCATTGGTCGATTGGTTATAATCCTGATGTTGTTACTGCGGTTTGGTGCGGATATGATGATAATCATGACCTAGAAGCAACGGATTATAAGTATTCCAGAAATATTTGGGCGGATAGCATGGAATCCTTTTTAGAGGGAAAAGAAGAGCATTGGTATGAAATTCCAAATAATGTGGTCGGAATGATTGTAAATCCGATTACTGGAAAACCGGCAACGGCAAGTGATACGAAAAGAAAATTGATGTACTATATTAAAGGTACGGAGCCAACGGGAGAAGAAACTGTGTTTGAAAATACAGAAAACTAAAAAGAAGCGAAAAGATGCTTCTTTTAGTCTTCACAAGTTGCGCCCATCGTGGTATACATTGCTTTGATTCCTGCCAAAGTTAACTGTTTTTGATCGTTCGTATAGTTTTTCATTGCTGGTTGATCTTCTAAAAATTGCTCCATGTTAATAACAGAATAGTCAATCTCTACTTCTGAAGTGACATTATCTTCTCCTCTTATGATATTGACGGTATACCCACCGTATGCCTCATTGGCAGCGTCATAGGTTTGTCTTAACGTTTGTTCAAAACCATCTAGGATAAGTTTTTCTTCACTTGTGACCACTTCTGTTGTTTTTACTTTTTTCGCAATTTTTCCATCGGTTGTAATCTCATAAGTAGAAGATATTTTATAATGGTTAATGACATCGTTTTGTTGTAAAGTACATTTCAAAACATAATCTTCGGTCGTTCCGCATCCCACCATTAAGATTACCGCCAGTATTGCAACTCCTATTTTTAAAGCCTTTTTCACTTTCTCCCTCCTTATAACTTTACCATATCATGTTTTTTGTGATCTAGCAATAGATGAAAAAATGTATGCATCAATATACCGGTTCATGATTATTTTTCTATGATATTTAAAAACTTCAACTTATTTCATTGAAGTTTCTTTTTTACTCTTTTATAATTTCCACCGTATCGCCATTCTTTAGAAGATGGGCATTGCCATCATCGGTATCTAGATGTAATTCAAAATAAGCAGGATTGGTTTCTTTGATACTAACGGCATCGATGAGGCCACCTTTGGCTCCAAATAATCTTACTTTTACTTTTGATACATCTAAAAGTCCTAGCTTTTCTCTCGTTTCATGATCAATATGAATGTGTCTTGTTGCAATAATGGCACAGTCTCTGGTAATCGTTCCCTTTGGACCTAGAATCGTTATGAGTGCAGCCCCTTTCACATCTCCGGACTCTCGAACAGGAGGATCAATTCCTAACGTATAGGCATCTGTTTTAGAGATTTCTACTTGGGTATAACTTCTTGTCGGTCCCAAAACACGAACGTTTTCGATTTTGTTTTTTGGCGTTTGAATGGTTAGTTTTAGTGTAGATGCAAATTGACCTGGTTGTGTTAGAGGACGTGCTTCTTCTAACGTATCAATACCACACAATATTTGTAAATCTTCTTTGGTTAAATGAATATGACGATTGGAAATTCCAACAGTTGTCTGCATATAATTCTCCTTCCTTTTTCATTATAACATAGCTTATTATTTTGTTCTATCTCTTTTCGGTTTGGCATAAATTTTTAATGTAATTCGAGAAAGGAAGATATTATGAATCAAAATTATTTTCAAAATCCAATATTTCGGGATCCAGTTACCATTCCTAGTCAAAGTACACAACCGCCGATTCAGAATATGCCAAACTATATGCCAATGCAGCCTAATAATAATCAAACAGATCCAAATCCTCCCCAAGATCCTTATGCCGAAAACATTCTAGAAAAAAACGTAGGAAGACTGGCTACTTTTTATATGTCTTATCCCGATTCGATCGAATGGAGAGATCGCATGTTTGCTGGAATTATTGAAGCCGCAGGACGAGATTATGCACTGGTAAGTGATCCTAATACAGGAAAATGGAATCTATTATGGACCGTTTATTTAGATTTTGTGACATTTGATGAAGCTGTAAAACTTGATTAAAGAATGTTGTTTCATTCTTTTTTCTTTGTTATAATGATTATGATCGAGGTGGTTTTCATGATGATTGTAATCATCATTCTAGTCATTTTAGTTGTTCTTGCAATTCTTTCCACATTCTTTGTTTCTACTTACAATCGGTACCAATTTATAGAAATCAAAATTAC
>CANTWQ010000132.1 GCA_947853365.1 uncultured Bacilli bacterium | reverse complement strand
CAAACTCGTCGAGATGCTGTACGAGCGAAATGATTATGATTTTAAACGTGGTACTTTTCGTGTTCGTGGTGATATTTTAGAAGTAATTCCAACCAATGAAAGTACTAAGGGTATTCGAATTGAATTTTTTGGCGATGAAGTTGATCGTATCAGTGAAATAGACACTTTGTCAGGAGCCATTTTAAGCAATAAAAAAACAGTCAGCATTTTTCCGGCGAGTCATTTCGTGACCAGTGATGAAAAACTGCAACATGCCCTAACGACGATTAAAGAAGAGTTAGACGAACGTTTAAAAGAGTTAAAAAGTGAAAATAAATTGTTGGCCGCGGAGCGATTGGAACAAAGGACGAAATATGATTTGGAAATGTTAGCGGAAACTGGTTTTTGCCATGGCATTGAAAATTACTCAAGGCATATGGCTGGACGTGGACCAGGGGAAACGCCGACGACATTGATTGACTTTTTTCCGAAGGATTTTCTGCTCGTGATCGATGAATCTCATGTGACGATTCCTCAAGTAAGAGGCATGTATAATGGTGACCGCGCCCGCAAATTGAATCTTGTAGAATATGGATTTCGTTTGCCAAGTGCTTTGGACAATCGGCCATTAAAGTTTGAAGAATTTGAACATAAATTAAATCAAGTGATCTATGTATCTGCAACACCGGGGGATTATGAATTGGGATTAACCCATGGTGCTTATGTGGAACAAATCATTCGTCCAACTGGTCTCTTAGATCCGATCGTCGAAGTGCGTAAAAGTGAGGGTCAAATTGATGATCTGGTCGGAGAAATTAAAGATCGTATAGCAAAGAATGAAAGAACACTGATTACTACTTTAACGATTCGTATGGCAGAAGAATTAACCAATTATCTAAAAGAATTAGATATTAAAGTGGCATATCTTCATAGCGAAGTAAAGACCTTAGAACGGTTGCAAATCATTCGTGATTTACGACTGGGAAAGTATGATTGTATTGTAGGAATTAACTTACTTCGAGAGGGAATTGATATTCCTGAGGTTAGTTTAATTGCTATTTTGGATGCAGATAAAGAAGGATTTTTACGTTCAGAGCGAAGCTTGATTCAAACCATTGGTCGTTGTGCCAGAAATGCCAACGGAATGTGTATTTTATATGCCGATAAGATAACAGATAGTATGGAAAAAGCCATTTCAGAAACCAAGCGTCGTCGGCAAATCCAAGAAGAATACAATCGTGTTCATCATATCACGCCCCAAACCATTCATAAAGAAATTCGTGATGTGATTAGTAACATTGATGAAGGAAAAACAACCAAAGAAAAACATAAACCAACCAAAAAAGAAGTACATCAAACGATGGAAAAAATTGAATCTGAAATGCGTCTTGCTGCTAAGAATTTGGATTTTGAACGGGCAATGGAGTTACGTGATATTCTCTTCGAAATGAAAAGTGAAGTAGATACCAAATGAAATTCAGCAAAATCTATGTAGAACTCACCAATCGATGTAATTTACAATGCTCTTTTTGTAGTCAAAGTAATCGTCCTTATCGCGATTTATCTTTGGAAGAGTTTGCTCATATTTTAAAAGAAATTTCTCCCTACACCAAAAATATCTATCTTCATGTCAAAGGAGAGCCATTACTTTATCCGAGATTAGATGAAGTACTCACCTTATGTGATGTGCACAATATTAAAGTGTCTATCACGAGCAATGGCACACTATTAGACAAAAAAGTGGCAATTTTAAAGCATCATCCATGCCTCAAACAACTCAATTTGTCATTACATTGTGAGAATAATAAGAAAAATTATTTGGAATCAATTTTTGCGTCGGTAGAACAAATTCCAGAACAAGTAACCATTATTTATCGTTTTTGGGCGTTACCAAGCGGTAAATTAGACACTAAAAATTTGCATTTATTCCAAACTTTACTTCATTGGTATCACCAATCAGAGGATATATGTCAGGAATTTCAACGAACAAAAAATGTGAAACTCACATCCCATATTTATATCGATCGTGAACAACGATTTGTATGGCCAAGTGAGGGGAATAATCAAACCAAAAGAGGATATTGTCTCGGTGGTAAAACACATCTGGGGATTTTATCTGATGGCAGTGTTGTCCCTTGCTGTCTAGATGGCGAAGGAGAAATCATATTAGGAAATCTCTTGCAAACTTCTTTGTGTGATATTTTACAGAGCGAACGTTATCAAAAGTTGATTAAAAGTTTTCAAGAACAGAAAGTAGTGGAACCCCTATGTCTGAGGTGTGAATATCGAAACCGTTTTCAAGATTGAAAAGGAATGGACAAAATTCTAAATTTATGATATATTATTATACTCTGATAAAACAGAGTGAAGGGGTGTTATGGATGACCAAAAAAAATATACTGAAATTCTATCCAGTGAAAAATTTATATATCGGAAAAATTCAAGCCTTAAATCCCAGAACGGAAGAGTTCGAAGTAGGATATTGTGCTTTTACGAGAACGAAGAATCATCAAACAGGAAAAAGTGAGTTTCATCCTGTACAAGAATTAGGATATTATCATATTCAAGAGATGCATTTATTCCGGGAATATTTTTCAGAAAAAACTTTTTCCTTTGCGATTTCACAAACCATGCTTGATCGCTTTATGAAAGAGGAAAACAGAAAAATGATACATGATGAAATTCCATTCCAAGAAAGGAATCTACATTCCTATTTTGAGACAGCATCACAGCGAGGCATGGAATCCCTTGCCCAAATGCAAGAAACACAAAAGGTATACACAAAATCAATATAAAATAATACTTCTGTATTATTTTTTTACGTTTTGTTTTGCAAACAACAGTTCGATATGATATAGTAAAAAAGAAGCAGGTGAAATTATGGATAAAATTATTATTAAAGGTGCACGTGAAAATAATTTAAAAAATGTCGATTTGGAATTACCCAAAAATAAAATGATTGTTATGACTGGAGTGTCTGGATCGGGAAAGAGTTCTTTGGCATTTGATACGATCTATGCCGAAGGGCAGCGAAGATATGTAGAAAGTTTGTCGGCGTATGCGAGACAATTTTTAGGAGGAACCGAAAAGCCCGATGTGGATTCCATTGAAGGATTGTCACCATCGATATCAATCGATCAGAAAACAACTTCGAAAAATCCTCGGTCGACGGTAGGAACTGTTACTGAAATTTATGATTATCTTCGACTTTTATTTGCCCGTGTTGGAACGCCATATTGTCCGACACATCATGTTCCAATTACTTCTCAAAGTATTGAGGAAATGGTCAATAAAGTGATGGAATATCCCATTGGAACAAGATTAGTTATTCAATCTCCAATTGTTCATGGAGAAAAAGGTACCCATAAAGATTTATTAGAAACTTTACAAAAAGAAGGTTATGTGCGTGTAAAAATCGATGATGAAATGTATGATTTGGGGGATGACATCAAACTGGAAAAGAACAAAAAGCATAATATTGATGTCATTGTAGATAGAATTGTTCTAAAAGAAGATAGTAGAAGCCGGTTACATGAATCGATGGAATCTGCCAGTAAGTTATCCAAGGGAAAAGTAGTTGTGCAATTTTTAGGGGATAAGGAAGTCGTCTTTTCCGAATCTTTTGCTTGCCCGTATTGTGACTTTTCCCTTCCAGAGTTAGAACCACGAATTTTTAGTTTTAATGCACCATTTGGCGCTTGCCCCGATTGTAAAGGATTGGGAGTAAAATTACAAATCGATCCTGATTTAGTCATTCCTGATGAGGAAAAATCAATTCCTGAAGGAGCTATAAAAACATTGACTGATGATCCGGAAGGAATGGACTATAAACGTCTAGAAGCTTTATGTCATCATTATCATATCGATATCAATAAACCGTGGAAAGAATTGACCAAAGAAGAAAAGAACTATATTCTTTATGGAAGCGATGAAGAAATCGAATATGATTATTATTCAAAAAGTGGAAATCATTATCATTCCAAGGCGTTTTACGAAGGAATTATCAATAATCTAGAACGAAGATATATGGAAACCAGTTCTACGTGGATTCGAGATTGGTTGGAAAACTATATGATTGAACACACCTGTGAAACTTGTCATGGAAGTAGGCTACAAGATAGTGTTTTATCTGTTTTAATCAACCATAAAAATATTTATGAAGTAACCTGTATGAGTATCAAAGAGTTAAATATTTTCTTTGATTCTCTCCAACTATCGAAGGAAAAAGAAGAAATATCGAGATTATTGGTAAAGGAAATCAAATCGAGATTAGAGTTTTTATCTGATGTTGGACTCGACTATTTAACTTTAAATCGCTCTGCAGGCACGTTATCAGGAGGAGAAGCACAACGGATTCGTCTTGCTACGCAAATCGGCTCAAAATTGACAGGAGTTCTTTATGTGCTGGATGAACCGTCAATTGGTCTTCATCAACGGGATAATCAAAGGCTCATCGATTCTCTTTTAAAAATGCGCGATTTAGGTAACACTTTAATTGTTGTAGAACATGATACCGATACAAT
>CANTWQ010000131.1 GCA_947853365.1 uncultured Bacilli bacterium | reverse complement strand
TAAAATGTGAGAGCGATTCAACCAAAACCCCCTGAAGGAGCCGCAAGGCTCCACTTTTTGTTTGTATGAAATGAAATCGATGTAGTCATTTTAAAAAATTGCTATCTAACATTACTCATATTTTGTTACTTATATCTTGAAAAACACTAAAATTTTTTTGATTTTTAAATAGTTCGTTTGTTAACCACCCGAAAATAGAATGGATATCTGTCTGTTTTTTCTATCTAACGGTAATGTGACGATGAAAATCAGCTCCTAATGATGGAAAGCAAATCAAATATATAGTATAATAAAAAAATGAAAGCAATGCTACGTTCATGATGAAACGGAGTCAATCAGTGAGAAAAGTAAATGTGAAAGATGATTCAGATGATACTATCCGAACACTAACAGAATTTTAAGAAAAAGATTTATATTTAGATAATACCATGTATTGGTAAGAAAAGGAGGTATATAGTAGGTGACCAAGGAAGATATAAAAAATAAAATGCATGAATTGAAAACGGATGAAGAAATAGAAACGTTTATAAAATCTAGAATAGAAGAATTAGAAAGCATTGCTCAAGAAAAAGTAGTAGGACAAGGATATACAACAACGTTTGATGATTATATTTCAAGCAAAGTTAGCTTTAAACCAGTTGCGTCATTAGATGATAAGGAATGTCCAAATTTAATTTATGATGATATTGAGCCTTATTGTGAACTAGTCAAAATATTAGTGACAAAACACGCCTATTTAAATGAACTATTTCTCTTTACACCAATTATGTTTGAAATATTTGACTATATGTCAAGCCAAGAAAGCGTAGATCATATGGAAGATACAGTGATAGAAAGACACTTACTTTACTTTATTGCCATGCAAAAGGGAAGAGAAAATATATCGATAAAAGAATTTCACAACAACAAATGTGCATGCTGTTCTGAAAATGCAGGTTTAGCCCATAATATATTTAAAATTCTTGGAATTGATTCTCAATATGTCGTAGGAAAAAGAGAAGAGGAAAGACATGCCTTTAATATAATATTTCCAAATGGATATGGAAATCTTCCAGCTGTATTATTTGATCCATCGTTTAGAATTAGTTTTACAAATCAAAAAGGAAATCGATATTCAATGGGATACTTTAAAGTTTTAACATCCGAAGAATATAATAATATGCTCTCGGGGAATGCAACTTTGATCGATTTAGAAAAATCAGCAAGAGATTTGATAAGGTATTATCCCGTTTTGATGGGTTGTATACCAGATTATGAAAATGCTCATTATCGGATAGGATTTGCCGGGTCATTAAAAACAGAAACCGACGATAAAACATCAAACGCCAAAAGTGGATCCTATGTCATATAGATCAATGAATATAAAAAATAAATGAAGTAGAAGAACCGTTGAAGTTGTATTCGTATCATTAGTAAAAAACAAAAATCAAAAAGAAAATCATAATCGATGATCGATTTTCCAAAATGATGATTTCAAGTATTCCAGAATATTTATCTTCACTAGAAAAAACAATATAAGTTTATATAAAATGATGCAAAACATAATTATGAATGAAAAGACATTCAAAGTTTAGATGAAGATTTAGAAGCAAAGAAAGAATGAAATGACAAACGTTTTTCTTTCGTCATTGGTAAGCACTTTTTCGAACTACAAAAAAGGCAATTCTAATCATCGTCATTACGGTTAATAAGGCATCGATGCCCGAATATCCTGATGATAACGAATATGATATTTAGATGGAGTCAATGAATTAGCATCCATATCAGTACAACAATTACAAGAAAGATTTCATACAGATGAATCTTGCTATTTTAGCCATGATAATAGAGTAGCAGGAATTACGGAAGAAGTTAGAAATCATGCAAAATAAATTAAGAGACATAAACGAGAGACTAATCAATTATTATAAAGATGATGACGTTTCATATCAAAAATAATTGAAAATAAAAAATATACTTATGGATGACGCTTGTTTTCAGAAAATGAAAATAGCTTATTCTATTTTAAGAGATTAAAAAATAGCCGAAGAAGATTTAAGAAATGTATCTTCCAAAATAATAATGCCATTTCTTTAAAAATGATCAACATATGTTTTAAATGCGTGGATTAAGAAAAGAAAGCAAGCTTGTAAAAATATTTTCTCCGTGTTAGAATGAAAGTGAAATAGGAGGACAGCCAATGAAGCATGCAATCTATGTCAGTATCAAACCACCGTATGTGAAAAAAATCATAGCGCGGGCTAAGAATTACGAATTTCGCTCGTATATTCCAAAACAAGAAATCGACAAACTATATGTTTACGAAAGTTATCCGACAACCTCTTTGAAATACGTAATTACTTTAGGAAAAATCGTACGATATCCTGAAAAAATTCCCGATGAAGGCGCTGGCAACAAAGAATTTAATCAGGGAACAAAGGGCACGAAATATGCCTATGAAATCAAACATGTCGATATACTAGATGCTGAAATTCCGTTGCCTCTTTTAAAAGAAGTATTTTCCTTTTTTCCACCACAAGCTTATGCCTATGATACCAAATATCCCGAACTGACCAAAGTGATAGAAGCATATCCCAAACAAAGAATTTATTAAGAAAGGAAGAAAATGATGAAAAAAATAGAACAGATATTATTATGTTTTCTTTGCCTATGCCTCATAACTGGATGTGGCAAGGAAGAAGCAAAAGCGCCAGAAGTAACGGCAACGCCAAGTGAAGAAATAATTACCATCAATCTAAATGATAATCTGGAAGTTGCGCAAGTCCGGCATGATACAGTATGTGGGGGCTGGACTTTTATTACCAATGCCGAAGAGATTTTTCCGGATCGTATTACCAATCGGGAAGAATATCTAGAACTGAATGTAGGAGGTGATATTGCACCTCACGAATGGGAAGAAGCACGATCAAAATTGACTTATGATGCCGAAAAAGAACAAAAAGCCAATGAAACCTTCTCTAAAATCACCTCGGATCAGATATTAGGCATTACCGATTTCGAAGGCAAGTTTCAAAATCACGAATTTTCTTATGTCTATATGAGCCTCGAATTGTCGGATGAAAGTCAAGAAAAATATCCTGAATTTAAAGAGCAATTAACGAACCATCAGGAAGCCTTTGAAGAACAGATTAAATCACTCTTTATCCCTGAAGGAGCCTATTTTCGAAGAGGACCTTGTGGAGGTGCTGCGGCTTATACAGAAATCTTGACAGAAGAATTATGCAATCAATATCATTTGACATGTGATCGTTGGTAAAAAAGAAACTATAAAAGTTTCCTGTTTGAAAACAAATCAAAGAAAAACAAAATAGTAGGAGTTTATCATGCAATTAACCATTACCCATTTAAAGAAAAACTTCGGCCCAAAAGAAGTATTAAAAGATATTAATTTCACCTTTCAAAAAGGGAAAATATATGGTTTGCTCGGTCGAAATGGCGCGGGTAAAACCACACTATTTAACTGCCTAAACGAGGATTTAGAAATCGATGGTGGCCGTTTTTTCATCGAAGAAGGTGATCAAGAAACACCAATCGAACCAGAAGATATTGGTTACGTATTATCACTTCCCAACGTTCCCGAATTTTTAACTGGTAGAGAATTTTTGAAATTCTTTATCGAAATCAATCAGAAAAAAATAAAAGAGCCAAAATCAATTGATGATTATTTCGATTTTATGAAAATTGAGAAAGAAGATCGTGACAAATTATTAAAAGATTATTCTCATGGCATGAAAAATAAAATGCAAATGTTAGTAAATATCATTGCTAATCCCAGCATCTTGTTATTAGATGAACCATTAACGTCATTCGATGTTGTCGTGAGTGAAGAAATGAAAGAAATGCTAAAGAGCATCAAAAAAGATCATATCATTATTTTCTCTACCCATATCATGGAATTGGCTCTCGATTT
>CANTWQ010000130.1 GCA_947853365.1 uncultured Bacilli bacterium | reverse complement strand
TATTGGGTATCCGGTGTTACTGGTTGGTTTTTCTTAGTCACAGTAATTTCACATTGTGCGGTTTTACCGTTAGAATCTTTCACATAACCAGTAACTGTATGCGTTCCGTTCGCCGTAATCGTTAAAGAATCACGACCATTGTATCTTTGATTTAATCCATATTCAGTAATCGTTGCACCATTAGTAGATGATTTATGACCCCATCCAATGACAACATTTGAAATATACTCATTTCCAGATAATGTTCCATCCGTTACAACCAGCGAACAAGATGGTTCAGATGTCTGTTCCGGTGGATTTGTAGGATCTGGACTATCCGTTGGTCCCGGATCATCAGTTGGATTTGGATTGTCAGTCGGTGTAGTCGTAGGTTTTGGATTACTTGTCGGCCGCGGTCGATCCGTTTCAACCGGTTGCAATGTTGGTTCAGGTTTTGTCTGATCTTCACAGATGTACGTTGTACAATATGCATAACATCCAACATGAACTAAAATATAATTTTCTTCATCGCCACATTTCAAGTTTACCTTCAGCAAATACTCTTCATCCAACTTCTCAATCGTCACATACGACGCTTGTACATCACAAGCATCACCATTCTTATCAACAAATGGAAGTAAAAGCTTTAAATCTAGCATTTCTTGCAATGTAAGTGTTACTTTATCACCCACATTCACAGGAAGACGTTCTGCTGTAAAGTATAACAAAGAAGCATTTTTCATTTCTTGAATATTCGCATTAAAAATACGATCTGTTAACGCCTTGTTATTTGGCCAAGGTATCAACCACATCAAAAGTAATACAAATATAATAATGAGTATTAACTTTAATAGGAAATCCTTAATCGGAAATCCACTGTTTTTTCTTTCTCTTTCTTCATAATCATCAGTATACATAGAATTCTCCCCCTCTTTGCTTTGATGGCTTGTATTCTACCACAAAACATAAGATTTGTCAAATATTTCTCTTTAGCGTTATCAGCGTTTGGCCATCATTATACATGTCTAATTCATAATGATCGATGTACCTCTCACCTTTTAACACTTGATAAACGGCATTCCTCACAATGCCTTGTCCCTTTCCATGAACGATAACACATCTTTCTTCATGTGAAAGATAACAATCGCGAAGGAACTCGTGAACCAAAACCTTTGCAATATCCGCGTTTTCTCCATGCAAATCAAGATGTGGGACATGTTCAAACAACAACATTATTGCCTTCCTCTTTCTAACACTTCTTCTAAACTAGGAATCGAATATTTTCCTCCGACCCTAGTAGTCGATATCGCTCCCGTGATATTTGCAAGGCGCATACTTTCTAATAAATCTTTCGATTGCAATAAAAAGTATAACAAAGCCCCATGATAAATATCTCCTGCTCCCGTAGAGTCTAAAGCTTTGACAGAAATCGAAGGAACCAAATGATAACTACCATTGATTTTCGTAAAACTGCCAGCACTACCCAAAGTAATAATGACTTGATTATGAAAATCAGTTATCATACGATCGATACATTGTTGTAAACTAGCATCATCATGAATGTCGATGGTTTGTTCACAATATTCTTCTGCAAAATCCTTGGAACAAACAAGATACTGTACGAGAGGTGCAAGTTCTAGGATCCCTTCCTTCTTGTTACCAGCATCTAAAACGGTAATAGCCTCTGGATGCAACCGGATCATTTGTTTGGAAAACGCTGGCTCCTCACCATCGACAAAAATACCAGCAACGGGAAAAAAAACTTCTTTTCCTTGCATTTCTTCTTGTTTGGTGCGACTCACAATAATGGTTCTAGAACCATTTTCCCGGTTAGCAACAATATAACTTGTCGTTGTTTTAAAGTGATCAGATACTTCGAAAAAATCTAAATGTACACCCTCTTGCGCAAATTCTTGACGAATTTTTTGCCCATGTGCATCCTTCCCTACTACGCCAGCAAAATAAGTATCGATTCCCCATTTTGCAAGAAGACTCGCTCCATTGGCAGCTGCGCCCCCTCCACAAGATACCGTCTCATGAATGCGATTTTTCGTATTCTCTTTCGGATAATGGGAAACAGGAAGAGTAATATCATAAGCTGCATGTCCAATACATAAGACTTTTGTCATTACCATCACCTTAAACCCATTATAACAAAAAAAGAATTTACTGGGAAGAGTTTTTACATCTTTTGTAAATTCTTTATACTAAAATGTCCAAGTCGGTAACCACTTCATAAACTCAATATATTCTTCAGGCATCATTCTACCGGATGCAATTGGATAAAACAAAGCAAAACCAATCAATACCAACAAGAGATAAGTGTAAATCACTTTATCAGTTTTCCATTTTTCTGTAACGTATTGTAAAAGTCTCACAATCGATAACATCATAAATGGCAACACTGGGAAAAAGTGATACAAAAACATGACCCGACCAATGAAAGCATATGGTAACCACATCGATAGAATCACAACGATGAGAAAGAAGGTCTCTTTCTTTTTATTTTTGATGATATCATAAATCAAGAAAATAAGAGAAAACGCTCCCACCCACCAAATGACAGGATTTCCAATACCACTGATGGTTGCTTTGACACCACCCGTATAGTAACCAACATAATACCAAACCGGTTTTAACATGATTGGCCAAGTATACCACGGTGAAGTAAATGGATGCGTCGCTTGTAAATTTGCATGATACTGATAAACCGCTTGGGTTTGATTCCAAAGAGCTTCCAACGAAGTAATTTGGTATGGCACAATATTTGGAAACAAGAAATATAAACCAATATAAATCGTAAGGGGTAATAGAATAAAACTACCCAAACAAACAAGTAACATCCAGATGGCCTCGAAACGATTTTTCGCATAACGAATCATGGTCGTAATTAACATCACAATAACAGCCAATATTAAATAAACAATCGTCAACGTTTGATGAATATTTTCAGACGTCAACAGATGACTGATCCAATGATCTTGGGTTGCCAAATTACCCAAAAAATAATCACTATCAATAAAAGCTTGTATGCCAAAATAGCAACCAATCGGTATCAAAATGAGGAAAATAACCCCAATGATACCTCTTTTTAACCATTTTTTTCGCTTTTCTTCTTTGGCTAAATCTTTCGGGAACGAAACATAATATTTAAAATAATGAACGAAGAATAAAATCGCCATCGCAACACCAGCAAACAATCCCGTCCATTTGGTCGCAATCGAAAGTCCCACAAATAGTCCCGACAAGAATAGTTTTACCAGTCTTCTAGAAAGCTTCGTATTTCGATCTAATATCAAATATTGATAGAAGAATAAAAACGAAAGCATGATAAATAGTACCAAGAACGTATCCGTCGTTCCCATCCGTGATTGGGCAAAATGAAAGGTATCAAGAGCCATCAATAAACCTGCAACAATCGCATATTTTCGCTTTTGAAACATGTTCTTAGCAAGAATATAGAGAACGGGAATCATCAAAATACCGGCAATGTTCCCCATCAGACGATAACTCAATGGATTCATACCAAATACCGCAATCGGTAACATTTGAATGACTTTACCTAAAGGTGGATGCACCCATTCATAGGCCGTTAACCCATTCGCATATTCATAAGCAGTTCTAGCAAAATAAATCTCATCAAAATACGTCGAATTCATATAACTAATTTGACTTGGCACCAAATCCACTTCATCTAATACCAAACCAGACCCATCCGATACGGAAACAGACGGTAAAAGATATCCATACCGATCATATAATTGCATTTCACCTAATTGCGCATTCCCACTATCCGAAGTTAAAGTAACTTTCAAAT
>CANTWQ010000129.1 GCA_947853365.1 uncultured Bacilli bacterium | reverse complement strand
TCCATCCATGTAACTGTATCTGGAAAAATATCATAAATGCCATACTTGTAAAAACAATCATTTACTTCATGCCACGATAACATCCGATCAATTTGGTAATCTTCTCGATAAGAAGAATGCGGAAGCTGCATCAAAGGAGCAATATCATCCACATAATCACGACAACAAGGATATCCCTGGAAAGACATTAAAAAATCATACACACGATAGGCTTTATGAGATGGTAAAGCAAAGTCAATCGTTTGGTATGTATACCGATTTACTTCGTCCATCTCTAAAAATTCTTTCCTATCATATGTATGATAACGAACCTCAATCTCTGGGATCGGGCAATCCTCCTGTTGTGAAACCAAATAAAGCATCATAAGCAAAAAATCATGTTGATCAATTCTTTTTTCATCGAGTACATCTGGGTGCATCATTTCCATATGTCTCATATCTACTACCTATAACGGAAAAAACATTTGCCTTGGCTCCTGTTTTGTATCCGTCTCCCTCTTTATTTTAAGTATATCATCCTTTTGCCTTTTACCAATCAAAAAAGAAGACGTTTTACAATGATTTGTCACATTTTCTCTTATTTGATCTTCATCGTAATTGGCATAGCAATATTTACAGCGATGAGGGCACGTATTGTAAACCCCAATATCGACCGATTTTAAGCACGGACAATTCTTTCTCGTATTTCCTTTCGGATAGTCCTTATGATAGCCCGTCAAGCGATCGACAATCGAAGAAGAAATACATCCACGATTGAAAATACCATAACAGGTAAGATCCACTTCTTCCGCACACGTCTGTAATGAAATATGATATTCTTTGGCAATTTGGGAAAAGATAGAAGCGATCGTTTGCATATCGTACGCAGTGATGGGTAACAACTGCATCTCTTGTTGATGTTTCACAGTATTTTTCTTCAAATCGAGAAAGCTAAAAATAATCGTATCTACAAATCCCGATAACGAAGCACATAGATGCCGAAAAGCTTTTTCATGATAAGAAACCGTATATTTTGAACTTAACAGAATGGGATCATAACGAACCATCACATGATCATGTCCCAATTTCTGCGATAACCATCGAATTCCTTTTAAAATATCTCTCTTATTGGGAACCCCCGGCTCAATATCAGTTCCATAAGGGGTTAATGTCACTTGAAAAAGCAATGGATACATACGAAATTTTTCTAAATGAGGAAACAAAGGCAAAGGATTTTTTGTTGCAATGACAATCAAATCAATCGTTTGCGGATTTAACATATACCGCGTGACTTGTTGTGAATAAAATGGATTGCGACAATCGACATATCCCTCTTCAAAACGATTGACTAACCATTCACTATAAAAAGCAACAATATCCGTTCGTCCCGAAATATTTAAAATCATTCAGAAACCTTTAACAATACCCCATCTACTTCGTGGTAAACACGTTTCTCATTTTTGACCATTTTATGAAGCACTTCTTTTTCCAAATCATAACCTAAAATTTCCGCGATACCAAGAGTAAAAATCATAATGTCCGCTAACTCTTCACCAAAATCACTTTTCTTCTTGCGATAAGCATCAAATGCTTCCCCCACTTCCCCATATAAATAACAAAACTCTTTTTCTACATTCGTTGTATTAAAATGATGATTCACTTTGTTTTGATAAGCGCGCTTTTGTAAATCTCTGATTTGTCCCATAAATAAACTCCTTTCTATATTGCACTATGTATTATTATACTGAAAAAATAAATCAAGAAAAAGAAAAAGTGACATTTTTTTCACTTCATCTAAAAAAAAATATGATATAGTGGTACATGAGGTGAATAAAGATGGATAGTTACTTGATTCCTATTTTATGGGCATTGATTTTTTTTCCATTCATTGCCTTTTTATTCACCATTCCTTATGCTCTGAACCAATATCATAAATTTGGATCCATTCCTATGATACGTGTTGGAATTGTCTATTCCTTCATTCTTTATTTATTAGCAGCATACTTTCTGGTTATTTTGCCACTTCCAGACATGCAAGAAGTCGCAGCCATGACCGGTCCAACCACCCAGTTCATTCCTTTTCAGTTTGTAATCGATTTCATTCAAAATACATCGTTTGTCATTACCAACCCCCAAACTTATCTCAAGGCATTAACCGAACCATGGTGCTATCAAGTATTATATAACTTAATTCTTTTACTTCCCTTTGGTCTTTATTTAAGATATTATTTCAAATGTGATTTCAAAAAAACAGTTCTCCTTACCTTTTTATTCAGTCTTTTCTTTGAATTAACACAATTAAGCGGATTATACGGTATCTATCCACGTGCTTACCGGCTTTTTGATGTCGATGATTTAATGATTAACACTTTAGGAGGAATTTTAGGCTTTTTCATCGCAGGTCTCGCCATGAAAATACTACCAAGTCGCGATCATATTGACTCCTACGCATATCAAAAAGGAAAAGAAATCACCGGCTGGAAACGCTTTACCTGTTTCTTTCTCGATTGGTTTTTAGAAACACTCCTATTATCCATTGGATCAGTCATTACTTTCTTGATTCCTCAAATAGACTATCGATGTTACGCACTAGGTATATTTCTAATCTATTTCATATTCGTACCAATAGTAAATCAAGGTAGAACTTTCGGTAAACAATTTCTAAATATGAAACTGGTAAAAATGGATGGAAGTGATGCAAAATGGTATCAATATATCATTCGTTATCTCCTATTATATGGAATATTACTTCCCTTTCCAATTTACCTTTTACGACTTGGCATCTTTATCTATCAATGTCTACCAACGGATATCAGTAGTATCTTTGTTCTCTTTGGTGCCCTGTTCTATTTATTATTTGCCTTTCTTTATTACACCTACTTTATCGTGTTAATCCTACGACAAAAAACATTATGGTACGAAAAAGTCAGTCATACGAAAAACATCAGCACAGTAAAACAAAAGAAAGACACAAAAGAAAACCAGACGAATACAGAAAAAACGTATGTATAATTGTAAATGATGTGAGACTTTTCAATATAGTAAAAAAGCAATCTGTCTAGTAAAATGTAATTAACTAGAAAGCATTTACATTAGAAAGGACTTATTGCTA
>CANTWQ010000128.1 GCA_947853365.1 uncultured Bacilli bacterium | reverse complement strand
AGATGGGGTGTTTGTAATACCAAAACCCATATCGTGACTCTAAATTTAGAATTGATTCGAAAAAATCCGATGTATTTAGATTATGTGATTGTACACGAATTATCTCATCTGGTCGTGGGCAATCATTCGAAAGCCTTTTGGAGTGTTGTCGAAAAACACACGCCAAACTATAAAGAGATTAGAAAAGAAATGAAAGAGTATCAGTAGGTGATGTTATGTTAATTACAAGTTTAGAAAATGATCGTGTGAAACATTATTGTAAACTAAAAGAGAAGAAGTATCGGGATAAAACCGGATTGTTTCTAGTTGAAGGCATGCACCTTGTGTTAGAAGCCTATAAAGCTGGAGCAGTAGAAGAGTTAATATTAGAAAAAGATGAAGTGTTACCACTCGATGTTCCCATCGTTTATGTAACCAATGATATTATTCATAAAATTACCCAAGTAGATACACCAAGTAAGGTCTTGGCCGTTTGTAGAAAACAAAAAAATACACTTTCGAGTGCAAGTCGTATTTTGATTTTAGATGGCATTCAAGATCCAGGGAATTTAGGGACCATCATTCGTAGTGCGGTCGCATTCGCCATAGATCTCATTGTTTTAAGTGATGATACTGTCGATGTCTACAATCCCAAAGTAGTTCGCTCGACCCAAGGAATGTTATTCCATATTCCGATTGTTCGAGAAAATCTATTGTCTTTCTTACCAAAATTAAAAGAACAAGAAATTCCTCTTTATGGAACCAAAGTAACCCATGGTATGGATGTAAGATTATTAAAAGCCGAAGATAAAAAAAAGTTTGCTTTAATCATGGGAAATGAAGGAAATGGGGTGCGCGAAGAAATTCTTGATTTATGCGATCAATTTTTATATATTGAAATGAGTGATAAAGTGGAAAGCCTAAATGTAGCAGTCGCGACCAGCATTTTATTATATGAATTAAGAAAGTAGGTAAAGATATGGATTATGTATGGATTGGAAAGATTGTGAATACCCATGGTATTAAAGGAGAATTACGAATTCTTTCTTCGTTTCTATATAAAGATAAAGTGTTTATTCCAGGAATGAAATTCTATATTGGAAAGAAAAAAGAATGTATGACCGTGACTTCCTATCGTCCACATAAAAACTTTGATATGGTTACCTTTGAGGGGTATCAAAATATCAATGACGTATTACGGTTGAAAGGACTTTCTGTTTATGTATTACGTCATGATATCCAGTTAAAAGAAGGCGAGTATTTAGATACCGATTTATTCGGCATGGATGTTATCGATACGGCTGGTGTTTTTCGTGGAAAAGTAACATCCATTCGTTTACAGAAGGGTAATCGTCGGTTGTTAGAAATTACCAACCAGGAGAAAAAATATTTGTTTCCTTTGCAAAAAGAATTGATTGAAAAAGTGGATCTGAAAGCGAACCAAATTGTTGTCGTAACATTGAAAGGATTGTTTGTATGAGAATTGATATTTTAACTTTGTTTCCAAATATGTTTGATGGGGTTTTTCAAGAGTCGATCTTAAAACGAGCCATCGATGATAAAAAAGTAGAAATTCATCTTCATAATTTTCGAGAAGATTCAACAGATTCACATCATAAAGTAGATGATACTCCGTATGGGGGAGGATGTGGAATGGTTCTCATGTGCCAACCAATTTTCGATTGTATTGAACGATTGAAAACCGATCATTGTAAAGTGATCATGTTGACACCCGACGGCATTGCATACAAACAGCAAATGGCCTACGACTTATCGCATGAAACGCATCTCATTTTATTATGTGGCCACTATGAAGGGTTTGATGAGAGAATTCGGACGATTTGTGATTTGGAAATCTCCATTGGCGACTATGTATTAACAGGTGGGGAAATCCCTGCTATGGCTCTCGTCGACTCAATTGTTCGCTTAATCCCTGGAGTCATCGAAGAAGAAAGCCATATCAATGATTCTTTTCATGAAAATTTACTGGATTATCCAACTTACACCAAACCGAGAGTATTTCGGGGAATGGAAGTTCCAGAAGTACTCCTAAATGGAAATCACAAAGAAATTCTTTCGTATCGTGAAGAAATGCGATATAATAGGACCAGGGAACGTCGTCCCGATTTACTAGAAAAGTAGGTGGGAAAATGCCAATTATCGGAAGATATTTAATTGTTAAGAAAAAAGATCAAAAAGAAATTGTCTATATGGATTATGATAAAATGGCGGGATACGATATTACACCGAAAAAGAATGTCAAATGGAAAGATGCCATTCATGTGGATCGAATGATTCTAATTCAACCAGATTTAATTCAAAAAATGATTCAGAAAAAATGGAACAAAAAGTTACAACAATTGTTAAAATTATTATCATTGGTCGAAGCCAGCGATGATGAAAGCGGTACAGGATACCGCGAAGTGTTATCGGAAGTAGAAAGGCTACGAAGAGAAGCTTTGAACCGATTCCGTATCTACTTGGAAAAAGAGCAATTGAATTTGATGGAACAACAATTAAATATTATTGAAGATGAGGTGTATCAACGAATGCAATTATTATACCAAAACAATATTTTAGAAGAAGAAAAGGGGAAATCTCGTTAGGATAATTGCTACTTGCATAAATGAAACTTTTATGATATAGTCTTATTGTTGTGATTCGATGTCTTAAGTATTTTGTTAGATATGATCACGGAAAAACAAATCAAGGAGGAACGAATATGAATGTAATTGATAAGATCAATCAAAAGCAAATCAGAAATGACATTCCAGAATTCCGTGTGGGAGATACCGTTCGTGTCGATGTAAAAATCGTCGAAGGAAAAAGAGAACGTATTCAAGCATTCGAAGGAATGGTAACAGCTAGAAAAGGTTCTGGAATTAGTGAAACATTCACAGTACGTAAAGATTCTTATGGTGTTGGTGTCGATCGTATTTTTCCAGTACATTCACCAAGTATCGATAAGATTACGGTTGTTCGTACAGGTCGTGCAAGACGTGCCAAATTGAACTTCTTAAAAGGACTAAAAGGACAATACCGTATCAAAGAAAGACGTATATCTGATAATACAGCAACAGAAAGTAAATAGGGCGAAAGCCTTATTTTTGTTTTCTATTTTTTCCGAAGTATGATAAAATAGAAGTAAAGTAAAGGAGAATGCCTCATGCAAAGTAAAGTAACGAGAATTGGAAGAATGCTACTTCCATACATGATTATTATCATTGTAATTATATTATTAAAGTTGTTTGTTGTGACAACGGTTCGGGTAAATGGCGGCAGTATGAACGATACCTTATTGGATGGCGATATTATGTTACTCGATCGTATTAGTTATCGTTTTCGCGATATCAACCGTTTCGAAATCGTCGTCGTACATTTAGAAGAAGAAAGAAAAGATGTAATATACGAAGAAGATGTCATTAAACGCGTGATTGGTCTACCGGGAGATAAAATCAGTTACAAAGACGGAAACCTTTACGTGAACGATACTTTAGTAGAAGAAGATTTTCATCCAAAAGAAACAGATGATTTTGATATCAGCGAATTAGGTAGTGAAGTAGTGCCGGAAGACAGTTATTTTGTCATGGGAGATAATCGACCAGATTCTTATGATAGTAGATATTTTGGCTTTGTTTCCAAAGATGATATTTTAGGGCATGCAATGTTTACAATTTGGCCACTTTCTAGATTTGGCGGAAAAGACTAATTTTTAAAATATGCTATACTGTGATAGAAAAAACAAATTAAGTGTAGAATGGTCACTTAAAGGAACAAATCTTCCGATCGGGGTATCATCTTATAAGCTAAAGAAAGTGGTGAAAAATGAATAATAGTAATTCCAGTTACGAGAAAACAAAAATAAATTTGGATTATAAAGTAGACAATAATAGATTTAATGCAAGAGTTTCATCAATTATATATAATAAAGATAAAACTAAAATATTATTATTTAAGATGAAAGATAGAGATTTCTATATGCTACCTGGCGGAAGAATAGAAATGAATGAAGATAGTCTATGTGCCATAAAAAGAGAAATTTCAGAAGAACTAGATTTTGATTTAGAATTTACTCTTTGTTCTATTCAAGAAAATTTTTTAAAATTAGAAAACACTAATATCATGCAATATTG
>CANTWQ010000127.1 GCA_947853365.1 uncultured Bacilli bacterium | reverse complement strand
ACTTTATATCCGCCACCGCCAAATTTACCGCCAGCATGTAATACTGTATAAACAGTTTCCACCGTTGACTTACCCGTTTTTGGATGAATTTCAACTGGAACACCACGACCATCATCTTTTACCGTGATTGTATTTCCGGGATTGATGGTAACTTCAATATCATCGGCATAGCCAGCCATTGCTTCATCAATAGCATTATCGACAATCTCCCATACCAAATGATGTAACCCACGTTCACTCGTTGAACCAATATACATTCCTGGTCTTTTACGAACTGCTTCTAACCCTTCCAATACCTGAATGGAAGAAGAATTATATGAATTGTTAGTATCATGTAATCTTTCCATTTTCCTTTCCCGTCCTTTCTGTAACAATTCCACCACGAACATCAAATATTTTTGCCTCTTTTAACGTTTTTGATTGGATATCTTTCAAATCCGTCGTCGTAATAATTGTTTGAATATCATGATCAATATATTTTAGGAGTCTATTTTTCTTCTTTCGATCAATTTCACTAAAAATATCATCCAATAATAAAACTGGATAACTTCCCACTTCTTGATAAAAAATAGGAATTTCCGACAATTTAAATGAAATGACAGCAAGTCTTTGTAATCCTTGAGAACCGAATATTTTTAAATCTTTTCCATGTAACCAAAAAGAAAAATCATCTCGATGTGGACCAATTAAAGTCGATCCCTGTGTTATTTCTCTTTTTTCATATTGATGAAACTTCTTTTTCAATTCTTCTTTTAAATGAGAAGATGAAAGATCCGATAAATCAATATTACTTTCATAATGAATGCAAAGTTGTTTCTGCGTCGTTAATTGTTGGAAAATAGTACTGATCTGTTGATTGATATGATCAATAAATTGCTTGCGATACTGATAAATCAAAACAGCCCGCTCGATCAAACGATCTGTTAAAATAGCAAGATAGCTCTGATCTGCAATATGATTCGTATATATCAATTTTAAATACTCATTTCGATTTTTTAATAATTTGTTATATTCATTTTGATATTGAATATATTTCTTAGACAATTGACTAATTTCAATATTTAGAAGATTTCTTCTAATCTGTGGAGACCCTTTGATAATGTCTAAATCATCGGGTGTAAACAAAATAACATTAAAATTGGTAATATAGTCCGATATTTTGCGGATTTCCGTTTGATTTAAAAAAACTCTCTTTTTCTGTGATGTAATATCAATTTCTAAGTCACGAACAATTTTATCAATCTGTACAGTTCCCTTCACGCGACATTTTTCTTCCCCAAAACGAATTAAATTTTGATCCAGTCCATATCGATGTGATTTTGTAATGGCTAAAAGATAGATACTTTCTAAAATATTTGTTTTCCCCTGAGCATTATTTCCTACAAAAATGTTAATATTATTTCCAAATTTCAAATTTAATCTTCGATAATTACGAAAATTAACCAAAGAAATTTTTGACAATATCATTTTTTGCCCTCAAAAGCGCTCATAGAATCACCTTAACCATTATATAGTACTCCTATACATACGTTATTATTGTAACATATATCTTTTTAAAAAGCAAAGAAATCCACAGCTTCTGTGAAAAAAAACATAAAAAAAACTGTTTTAAACAAATACATGTTAACAAAACAGTTTCTATTATATTTTTCATCTATTTATTGCTCATGATGAAGTAAAATAAGATCTAATTTGATTGATTTTAATAATTGATTATTAATTGATTCTAGTGAAACATGTGTATAAATTGATTGCCCATTTTGAAATGTAATTTTTGTAGAATTCATATGGGTTTCAATTTTCTGAACATTTTTTAAAGAAATCCAAATACAATGTTTTAATCTTGGTGAAATAATAGGAAAGAAAATAATGTGTTTGCTTTCTTGAACTAAAATAGGCGCCTTATTTTTAATTCCCAATAAATTTTTAGCACCTTGTTTTCTTCCTGTATATGAGCTTCCATAAAATTGACAACTAGAATCCATAATTTGATAAGCTGATTGTTCAACCAAATACTCTGTATTTTTTTCAAGTACACGCGATGCAGAATTTGAAAGTCCTACAATAGCAAGTGTATCTTCGTTGATTTCATATTCTCTCATGAAATTTACCCCCTAAAAAAATTTCACAATTGCAACTGCTTAATTAAAAAATACCACAAATGCTTGTCGCTTTTTGTCCTTTTTTGTCACAAATAAAAAAAATGTCAAAAAAAAGAATATCATTTCGATACTCTTTATCAATAAGTTCTAATTGGTAAAACTAATTGGGTCAAAGTTGGATCTTCTTTTGAGCGTAAAATAATTGGTTTTATCTCACCTACAAAAGAAATTTCTACTTTATCCGATGGGAATGATTTTAGAGCTTCCATCATGTAACGCGCAACAAACGAAATACGAATGTTTTCCTCGTTGTTTTTCTCAACTGTCATTTTTTCTTCAACTCTTCCAATTTCTAAAGAACTAGATTTAATCAACAACCGATTTTGATCTGTTTCTAAAGTAACAATATTCTTTTCTTTGTCACTTGTTAAAATACTTGCACGATCAATGACATTGTAAAGTTCCGTTACCGTTGTTGTAATTGTTAATAATGATTCTTCTGGTAATAAATTGGCAGTATTTGGATAAGTTCCATTGATTAAACGCGATTGAAATAACAAATGGTCATATTGAAATAAAATTTTATTATTAAAAATATGTAATTCAATATTTTGATCAGAATCCGGAATGATTTTAGAAAACTCCACTAAATTACGACTAGGAATAACAATATTGTAACTTTCTTCAACAGTTTGATCTAAAGTTAATAATTTTCTAGCCAAACGATAAGAATCAGTAGAATTACACTCCAATAAATTGCCATTGATTTTAAAGTTAATTCCGGTTAAAACAGGTCTTGATTCATCAGTAGAAGACGCAAATGCTGTTTCTGTAACAATATCTTTAAAAATATGATTTGGAATATAAACAGGATTTTTACTTTTATCTAATGTTATCGTTGGATATTCATTTTTGTTGATTCCATTTAGATTAAATTCGCTATTTTCAGTGTAAATTAAAATCTTTAAGTCATCGATCACTTCAATATTGATGAACTCATCAGGTAATTTTCGAACAATATCTAATACATATTTTCCTTGAATAATAATACTACCTTCTTTTTCAACTGTCATATTATCTTTTACTTCAATAAAATTTTGAATGGTAATATCATTATCACTAGCTGTTAAAGTTAATCCTTCTTTTGTTAAATCAAATTTAATACCTGCTAATACTGGAACTAGATTTTTAGTACTAATTGCTTTGGAAACTTTATTAAGTCCTTCTGATAAAATGTCTTTTCTAATTTTTAATTTCATATTTATTCCTTCTTTCTATATTATTTTTATTATTATTACTGTGGAAACTGTGGATAACTATATTATTTCTATATAGAACAAGCATCTCCCAAAAAAATGTCTTGTGGATAACTTGTGGAAAACTTTCACTTTATCCCCAAGTACTAGTGGATATCTTTTTTTATTTTCTCAATAATATTAAATAATTCTTTATTGGTTGTAATTTCTCTTTCTATTTTTTCAACCGAGTGCATTACTGTGGAGTGATCTTTTCCTCCGAATTCTGTTCCTATTTTAGGAAACGATTCATCAGTCAGTTTTCGACATAGATACATGGCCACTTGCCTTGGAAACGCAAGATTGGCACTGCGTTTTTTACTTTTCATATCATCAACGGATACTTGGAAGAATTCAGCCACTACTTTTTGAATTTTGTGAATATTATCTTTCTCACTAATTCCTTTATTAATATAATCCTTTAGGGCTTCAATTGCAAGGTCTAAGGTAATTTCACTTCCACCCATAATTGTGGAATATGCAAGTAATCTTGTAACAGAGCCTTCCAGTTGTCGGACATCACTGCCCATATTGGATGCAATATATTCAATGACATCTTCTGGAATTTCTTTTTCAATCGCACCACCCAAGATTTTTTTCTTTAATATGGCAATGCGTAATTCGAAATCCGGAGGGAAAATATCAACAGTAAGTCCCCAGCAAAAACGCGTTCGTAAGCGATCTTCTAATAGTTTTAAATCATCCGGGGATCGATCTGATGAAATAATTATCTGTTTATTATCACTATATAGGGTATTAAATGTGTGGAAAAACTCTTGTTGGGTTTGGGTAGCTCCTCCTAAAAACTGAATATCATCGATCATCAGCACATCTACATTACGATACTTATTTTTGAAATAATCAATATAATCAAAATTTTTACCAAACTCATCTTTTTTATTGATTCCAAGAAAATCTGAAATAAATTGTTCACTCGTTACATATAAAACTTTTTTATTTGAATTTTTTACAATATAGTTTCCAATTGCATGCATCAAATGTGTTTTTCCTAGCCCACTATTTCCATATATAAACAATGGATTGTACATTTTTCCCGGATTTTCCGCCACAGAAGCCGCCGCGGCATGAGCAAATTTATTGCTATTTCCAACAATAAATGTATCGAATGTATAATT
>CANTWQ010000126.1 GCA_947853365.1 uncultured Bacilli bacterium | reverse complement strand
AATTCCTTCCGCCTCGTGCTTGTTCCATAATGATTAAAGTTACCTATTTGTAAATTTTTAAAACTTATGATATGATAAAAACAGGGAAATAAGAATGATATTTTACCAAGTTTCTAGCGAAGAAAATTGTATTGGAAAACCTTTGGCTCATTTCATTTCTAAATACAATGATAACGCAGAATTCGCTTGGTCATATCTTGAAACAAATTTGTTTCAACTTGTAGATTTCCCTTTTTCTTTTGGAAATAAAATTTCTGTATTTAAAAACGTGAAGTTTTCTAGTATAATAACATTAGAAGATACGGAGGTGGATGATGAAGAAAACCAAAATCATGTGTCATATGGGAAGTGGCTGCTCGGATAAAGCAACATTACGTAAGATGATAGAAAATGGTATGGATGTTGCGCGTTTTGATCTCGGCAAACTTCCTTATGAATTTTGTAGTCAAACGATTGATACGATTCGTGAACTAGAAAGTGAAATGGATTGTACGGTTGGCTTATTTTTTGATTTGCGTGGTCCAGAAATTCGTTTGGGAACTTTGGATAATGGAAAAGTAAATCTGGAAAAAGGGGAAGAGTTTCATATTACCCCAGAAAGTATGATTGGTAGTAACCAACGTTTTACTTTGGGATATGAAGATTTATTAGAAGATGTAAAAATTGGCATGAGAATTCTTTTTTCGAAAGGAACTGTAAGTGCCAAAGTTATTGGTAAATTAGATGGTGATTTAATTTTGGAAGTAGAAAAGGGAGGCTATATTTTTAGTCATGATACGGTACACATTCCCGCCCTTCATTATTCCAGCAACTATTTATCAGAGAAAGATAAAGAAGATATTCGTTTTGCTATCCATGAAGATGTCGATTTTCTCGGCTTATCTTTTGTTCGTAACTCTTCCGATATTCTAGATGTGACAGATCTTTTAATCGAAGAAGGAAATGACCATATTCAGTTAATTTCTAAAATTGAAACCAAAGATGCCTATGAAGATTTAGAACGTATTATTTCGTTATCTGATGGCATCATGGTTGCCCGTGGCGATTTGGGATTAGAATTTCCTCTAGAAGAATTGCCTGGAATCCAAAAACAAATTTTAAAATTAACGAGATCTTATAACAAGTTAGGTATCGTTTCCACGGATTTATTGTCCAGTATGATAAACTCTCAAGTTCCGATGCGTAGTGAAGTGTTCGATTGTTATCAGGCTGTGGTTGATGGTGCCGACGCGGTTGCTTTGGGGGTAGAGGTGTCCCAAGGGATCCATCCGGTTACGGTGATTTCTACGTGTCAAAAAATTTTAGAAAAAGCCGAAGAAGAAAATGCTTACTTTTTTGTTCCGCAAAGCAGTAAAGAAAAAGTCGATGTCGCAACTTCGATTTCAAAACATGCCATTGCCGTTGCCAAAGAATTAAATGGCAAGATGATTGTGATATCGACCAAAACAGGATATACTGCCAAACGCATCAGTTATTTAAGACCAACCTGTCCATCGTTAGCATTATCTCCATCTTCCGATACCGTCCGTAGTCTCACCCTCCATTATGGAATTTATTCAAGACTCGTACATGAACAAAATAGTACGGATGAGATTATCAACAATGCTATTGCAGAAGCAAAAAAATGGATGAAAATGAAGAAAAATGATCGCTTTGTGATTGTCGGAGGATTTCCGATGGAAGTAGGTATGACAAATTTTATGAGAATAGAAGAGGTAAAATGATATGAAGAAAACGGATCGTAAAAAACTGGGGCTCATTATTGGAGTGATCGTCGTTGCTCTAATCGTTGTTTTTATTGCCATCTTTTTAATTAAAAATGGTCGCGAGCAAGAATTAGAAGCAGCCAAACAGCTACCGGATCAATATACCATTGATTTTATTGTGAAACGTGGAAGTAGTGAAGTTGGTGAATTGCTCTATCAAGTGGATAAAACGAAAGGATTACATTATCTGGTAGTATCCAATACAGAAGAGATGATCGATAAAATGTATTTTGATGAAACCAAGGACATCATCTATTACCAAAATGTCGATACCAATGTATGGAGTCAAGTGGAACAAACAACTTCATTTTGTATTGAGGATTTTCTAAACAAATTGGATAAAAGTTATTGGGACGGGGTACAAAATCGTCATTTCACTCTTCCTTATCAAGATTTTAGTAGCATCTATCAAAATGAATATAACTTGTTGACCGACTTTCTAGAAAGCCAGGGCTATTTTCTAAAAGATGAGGATACCAATATTGACATTACTTATGCCAACAACCGTTTTGAAACTATCACTTTAACGATGCCAACAACGGATGATTTGAGCGTTACCATCGAAATGAAATTCTCTTATAATGAACTCCATTTACAACTGCCAAACATGACCGCTTTCGAATTGACAGATGAAGAACGACAAGTAAAATGGATGATCCTCTATTTACAAAGAATTTTTGCAACCGAACCACAAACGGAAAAAGTAATTGTGGATACGAATTATTTATTAGATAGTGCATATAAAGAAGAAATATCTTCACATATGCCGTTAGAAATTAGTGATATTCGCGTTACTTTAATTCCGACGACAGATGTCAATGCTTGTATGGTGAATGGGACCATTACCTTTGAAAATGGCGTCGTAGCAACAATACAACAAAACCAAATCAGTTGGAACTAAAAAATAATAAAAATTTTGAAAATTTACGAAATTTTTAAAAATAGTAACGATAAGAGGTTTTTTCTTCGGAAAAGTCTCTTTTTAGCACAAAAAGAGGAATGTGTGATATCTATTGATGGAAAAACCGTCATTTGCATTTCTTTCTTTTCTTCTTTATAGTAGCAATGGAAAGGAGGGTAAATGATAGGAAGACAGCAATTCTTTATCCAGCTTCTTACGATGTGGTCTTTAAAGCATTACTTACCAGTTGTCGTCGATACTTGATTGCTTTATTACATGAAATCTTAAACTACGATGAAGAAGAATTAAAAAAATATCTGAGTTATCGTAATGTCGAGTATGAAAACAGTCGTTATCACGAAAAGAGAAAAGTAAGTGATCTATTGGTTGACTTTCAAAATGATAGTATTATTTTAGAAATGAACCGTACGTACTATAAAGGATTATTACGGAAAAATTATGATTACATTTTTAAAGGTTATAATTTACTTTATCATCGCGGAGAGACTTACCAAATCAAAAAAAGAATGATCCAAATTAACTTTGATTTAAAACCTTTTTCGTGTTTTCCCAAAGGATATGAAGAAAAGGTCATTCGTGATGCAACCATTCTCGATAGAAAAGATGGATTTTCTCATCAAGACATCATTATGATTTATCATATTAGTCGTTTCAAAATTAAGGAAAAATACTATAATGGTATTGAAATGAGCCGTGTTGAAAAATTATTATTACTACTGGTATTAGACAATTTAGAAGAATTAAAGAAAATAGCGAAAGGAGACGAAGTCATGGAAGAAGCGGTAGAAAAAATACAAGGATTATCACAATTAGATGACCTGTACACCGAAAAAGAGCGGGAAGAAGTAGAAAGACGTGCGATCTATGAGCAGAATATGTATCATGAAGAAATAGGGCACGCTTCTGGCTTAAAAGAAGGTCGAAGAGAAGGCCGCAAAG
>CANTWQ010000125.1 GCA_947853365.1 uncultured Bacilli bacterium | reverse complement strand
CGTTATACCTTTTCAGAAGATCCACAGCCTGATGGAGAAGGAATTTATTTTAAAATGACTTATCGTATCCTAGAGGAGGAAGAATGAAAGTTTTATTTATATTAAATTATTATTATCCTTATGTGAGTGGTGTTACCGAAACCATTCGCATGTTGGCTGAAAAATTAGCCAAAGACAAAAAGTATCAGATTACCGTATTATGTTCCAATCACGATAAGTTAAAAGAACAAGAAACGATCCATGGTGTTCGTGTTATACGTGCTCCCATCATTATGAAAATTAGTAAAGGAACTGTTAGCCCATCATTTATTTGGAAAGCCCGTAAATTGGCAAAAGAATTTGATGTCGTCAATGTGGTATCACCAATGTTGGAAGCCGGTATAATTACGAAACTAATTGACCCTAAAAAGATCATATTAACATACCATTGTGATATGAATTTACCACCTAGTTTGTTAAATAATTTTATTGTAAAGGTGATGGACATTTCTCATAAGATGGCCTTTAAGCGAAGCCCGAGAATTATTGTATCTTCGATAGATTATGCCAAGAGTTCTCGCGTATTAACAAAGTATTTAAACAAATGTATCGAAATAGCCCCGTTATTCAAAGAAAAAGAAAAAGTGAATTGCCAAAAAATTCCTCATTCCATTGGATTTTGTGGTAGGATTGTCGAAGAAAAAGGGATCGATGTATTGATTAAAGCTTTTGTTCTTGTGAAGAAAAAACTACCGGATGCTAAATTGAGAATTGCTGGAGATTATCAAAATGTGGCGGGAGGAAGCGTATACCCTAGTTTAAAAGAATATATAGAACGTAATCATATTTCTGATATTACCTTTTTAGGAAAAGTAAAAGAAGAAGAATTGGCCAAATTTTATTCAGAGCTAGAAGTATTTACTTTACCAAGTATCAATTCTCTGGAAGCATTTGGATTGGTTCAAATCGAAGCAATGCAATGTGGAGTTCCGGTAGTGGCATCAGATTTACCCGGAGTTAGAACGATTGTTAATAATACTGGCTTTGGACTCATTACGAAAAGAAATGACGAAAAGGATTTGGCAAATAAACTGTTAACAATTTTAAAAAACCCAGAAAAATATAAAGTAAATCAATCTAAACTAAAGAAGATATATACAAACGACATTTTAGTAAAAAAATACGAGGATATTTTTAACGAAATATGCAAACAGTAAAAACATTGTGGCAAAAGTATCAAGAAATAATACGATATGGCATTTTTGGAGTGATTACGGTACTGATCAACCTTGCGTTATATCAATTATTTTTAACCCTCCAACTACACTATGTGTTATCGAGTATGATTTCTTACTTTATTGCATCACTTATTTCTTATTATTTTAATTTGTTTTTTGTGTTCCATTCTCCTCATTTACCATTATTAAAGGAATGCATGAGATTGATACAATATTTTTCTGTTCGCATTGGATCTTTAATTATTGATACGCTGCTTTTAATTGTTCTTGTAGAATGTTTCCATATGCATGAATTTTACAGTAAATTATTCGTTTCTATTGTAGTCATTTTACTGACATATGTAATGAATCGTATTATTATGAAAAGAAAAGAAGAAAACGAATATCCACAATTTAAATCCGCCGATGAAAAAGAAATGACGAAAAAATTTTGATTGTTTAAGAAACTACACGATGCAAAGACGTGTAGTTTTTAATGTATAGAAACAAATAAAAATGCCATAAAATGCGGAATTAGGTAAAAATAAATAAAATGGAATCATTAAATTCTTGATAAAGTTATATTTTTCTTGCGCAAAATTCTCCAAAATGAAAATAAAAAAAGTTATAATAATGAGCGAACGGTGGTGGTTACAATGAGTTCGTCATGGATTGATCAAGTAAAATTAGATCATTATTTGAAAAAATTACAACAAAATGATCCAAAAGCCCTTGCTGAAATCTATCAAACAATGTATCCAATGGTTTTTCATTATACATTTTCTCTCGTTAGAAATTATGAGGAAGCGGAAGATATTACCCAAGAAGTATTTTTAAGAATCAATCGTTATAAGCACAAATACAAAGTAGGTACTTCCGCCAAGGCTTGGATTTATAAAATGACCAAGAATTTGATTTATACCACAATGAAAAAGAAAAAAGAAATTGCTTATGAAAAAGAAAAACTAGAATACTTGATTGATCAACAAGCAATCTTGCCAACCACAGATTTATCCTTTGTGAAAGAAGCACTCGATTGTCTAAACGAAACCGAACGGCAAGTGGTAACCCTACATCTATACGGAGGATTAAAGCACTATGAGACAGCCCAAGTGTTAAATATTCCCTATGAAAAGGTTCGTTCTATCTATACTTATGCCTTGCGTAAGATGGAAAAACAGTTAAAGAAGGGGGCATTTCTATGAAACAATGGCGCCTAGAAAGAAAATTAAAACAAAGCTTACGTTGTATCACACCAGCAGAAAGGAAAAGAACCAAAAAAATAAAAAAGCAAATTCCCGTTGGCTACGTCTTTGCATCATTTCTTTTGATTGTTAGTCTTTTTCTTTTCAAGCCATCACTTCATTGGAATGAATTACAAGATTTTTCACCGCAAATTCGTACGCTTTCCATTCCTCTCGAAGAAAAGGAATGTGAAGTATGGAAGGATGAGAAAAATCAATACGATTGCTATAGGCAAGGAGAATCGCTTTTTATCATTGGTTCCGATGGAACAACTACGATTGAAATCAAAAATACACCATTAGAAGCTTCACCGGAAAACAAAAAGAGCTATCTAGCGGGAGATGTTTACTTATATGAAAAAGATCCTTGGTATCAGGCCCAATGGGAATATGATGGAAGAAGTATTGTAGTAACCATCAAGGGTAGTAAAACAGCTCTCGTGCAAAAAGTATTAGAAATCAAGAAGGAGAACTTAACATGAAAAAAATTGTATTATTATTGTTCCTTGCGGTATCTGTTTTATCATTAGCTGGCTGTGGACAAAAAGAAAAAAATGTAGAAGGAACATTAAGTGAAATTATGGATCGTCTTTATGAAGGCGTCGCCGAAGAGGATATGCCAATGATGGTGCAAACAACAGAGATATCAAAAGAATCCATTGCGAATTACTTGGGGGAAGGAACAGAATCTATCGATATGAAGGAAGCCGCTGTATCAGAGAGTATGGTTGGTTCGATTGCTCATTCGATCGTTTTGGTACGAATGAACGAAAATGCCGATATCGAAAGTACCAAAGCGTTGATCAAAGAAAAAGCAAACCCACGGAAATGGATTTGTGTGGAAGCCGAACAAGTATATGTCGAAAGTAAAGGCGATCTTGTCGTCTTAATTATGACCAACAGTAAAATGGCTGATACGATCAAAACCAATTTTGAAGCATTGTAATAAGAAATAGGCATTCGCAAGAATGCCTTTTATAAGGAGGAATTATGGTTTTTTCTAGCATTAGTTTTTTGTGCTATTTTCTACCAACCGTTCTATTTTGTTACTTTCTTGTATCGAAAAAATGGAAAAATGTCGTCTTGTTACTGTCTAGTTTGTTTTTCTATTTTTGTGGCGAGCCAAAATACATAATTGTTTTATTAGCATCCTGTATCATCAATTACCAAACTGGTAAAGTAATAGAAAAAACAAAAGAAAAAAGGAAACGCAAACGATGGTTAATCCTCGATCTTGTGATTAACTTTGGCATGCTCTTTTATTTTAAATATTTCCACTTTGTGATCGATAATATCAATCAGTTGTTTTCTACGAATATTATGATTGGAAATATTATGATGCCGATCGGAATTAGTTTTTTTACCTTTCAAGGTGTGAGTTATGTCATTGACATCTATCGAAATGAAGTAAAAAGTGCCAAATCTCTGTGGAGTTTTGCTACTTATTTATCGTTATTTCCACAACTGATTGCAGGACCGATTGTACGTTATGAAACGGTAAGTAATGAAATGGAAAATCGCAGTGAAAACTGGGAAGAAAGAGCAAAGGGGTGTAAACGCTTTATCATCGGGCTTGCGAAAAAAGTATTGTTAGCAAATGCACTTGGCGCCCTTGTTCAAACCTGTAGTGAAATGGACGCCCCCACAACGCTTTCTGTTTGGATGGAAACGTTATCTGTAACGTTACAAATCTATTTCGATTTTTCAGGATATAGTGATATGGCTATTGGTCTTGGCTGGATCTTTGGCTTTCATTTTCTAGAAAACTTTGATTACCCCTTGATTGCACGAAGTATTACAGAATTTTGGCGACGTTGGCATATTTCCTTATCTACTTGGTTTCGGGATTATGTTTATATCCCGTTAGGAGGAAATCGCTGTAACAAATGGAAACAAAGACGTAACATTAC
>CANTWQ010000124.1 GCA_947853365.1 uncultured Bacilli bacterium | reverse complement strand
ATAATATACATTGTAATAAAATAACGGTATCAACATAAATTTTGTTTCTGTTCATTCGTTTACAAATAAAGAAAACTTTATTATAATAGTATCTAGTGAGGTGGAGAAATGAATAAAAAAACAGTACGCTTTATTTCGTTATTATTGGCACTGCTAATGGTGGCATCCTTTGTATTTAGCATTGTCATTTATTTTTTATAAAAACCTAGCGTTCATGCCAGGTTTTTTACTTTTTATAAAAAGAATGGTTTTAATGCCCAAGAAGTGTCATTGGTTTCATTATTGACGGTTTTCACGATGTGGAATAAACCTTGTTGATAATCGTAAATTGTTTCTGTATCTGTTACTTCTTCCGTTACATTGGTTAAGATAAGTGGCTCTTTGTCATTCGTTAGCTGATTAAAATTATAGACTCCGAGTGCCGCATTTCCTAAAATAACAAGTACAACAATTGTAAATAGAATGTTAAAAATGATTCTTCCTACACTTCTTTTTTTCTTTGGCTCTTCAAAAGAATGATCCAAAGTATCTTCTTCATTCTTTTTATTTTTTATTTCTTCGTCCATTATGATCCTCCTTATTTATAAGGTATCATATTTTTTTTGTTTTGTAAATTTTTTTTGTTTTCTGTTATATTTTATCACATTGGAAGCATACTATTCTTAAATCATTTTAAATTTTTTTCCTTTTTTCGGTAAATGAGTTAAAATGTGGCAAGAACAAGTCCGTGTAATTTTTAAAATTCATTCCATAATAATAATGTAGTCTGTAAGGAGATGATTTGGTAAATGCAAAAACGCAAACTACACTTCTCTTTCTTGCTGTTACTACTACTCCTATTCCTATTTCCATTACAAACACTAGCTTATTCATCCGAAATTATTCCTGGTGGGGAAAACATTGGGATTCAATTAAAATCGAACGGTGTCATGATTGTCGGTTTTTACAAAGTCGATAATGTGTATCTAGGAAGCGAAGCTGGATTAGAATTGGGAGATCGTATTATTCGTGTGGATGATACAGAAGTTACTTCTATTTCAGAGTTGGTAGAAGCCATCGATCAAGGTAGTCTGGATTCCAAAGTGCATCTCACTTTTATTCGTGATGGTAAAACCATGGAAACAGATCTTTCATTGATTTTAGACCAAAATCAAGTATATAAAACAGGGCTTTTTGTAAAAGATCAGATCAACGGGATTGGTACATTGACTTATATTGATCCCAATTCCTTTATCTATGGTGCTTTAGGACATGAAATTGCCGATCAAAATTCATCAGTGCGTATCGAAGTAAAAGAAGGAAAAATTGTCAAAAGCGAAGTAACCGGAATTGAAAAAAGTGAAAATGGTTCCCCTGGCGAAAAGCGAGCGACTAATTACCAAGATCAAATATTAGGTAACATCAAAGAAAATACTTCCGCTGGTATTTTTGGTACTTATGGTGGTGATATTCCCAAGGAAGACGCGATCCCGGTCGCGAATCCGGACGATGTCAAACTTGGGGATGCGACCATTCGAACTGTTTTAGAGGGAGAAACTGTTGAAGAATTTACGATTCGTATTACCCATATCGATCCAAATAGTGAAACGAAAAATATTTTATTTGAAATTACGGATCAAGAATTGCTAGATAAAACTGGTGGTGTCATTCAAGGAATGAGTGGTAGTCCTATTTTACAGGATGGGAAAATTATTGGTGCTGTTACTCACGTGATTGTCAATAGTGCCAATAAAGGATATGGTATCTTTATTACGACAATGCTAGAAGAAGGAGAAAATTAAAAAAGAGGGATGCCCCTCTTTTTGACTATGCTTCTTCTTCTACTTTAAAATCTTGGAATGTTCCATCATCGTTTCGTATTTTGCTGACGGCTTCTTGCGCATGCTTTAATTTTTCATCACATGCTTTGGCCAGCACCATTGCTTCATTGAACTTTTGAATGGCATCATCCAGAGGAATGGATCCATTTTCCAGTTCTTTGACAATCGTTTCTAATTTTTGTAGATTTTCTTCAAAAGTGAATTCTTTTTCTTTTGCCATAATTCTCCTCCTAAAATGGTATATGTATGGAAAGTTCTATTTGTTTCATGCGTAATGCATCAATTTCCATCTCTAATTGTTTTCGTTTTACGAGATCCTCTTTAGATAAAGTTTGTAACGCTCTTTTCTTTTCCGCGATTTCTTCATCAATTTGAAAATAAAGGTCGCTTTCTGCGTCATTTAAACCTGGTTTTTTGGTGATTTCAGCCATAGTGGACCTCCTCTACTTCGGTGGTAATGGTACCATCGCTTAACGTTAATTGTAATCTATCTTGTACTTGAATTTGACTAACACTCGTAATAACGGTGTTATCTTTTTTGATAATGGCATACCCTCGTTTCATCGTATAAAGGGGATTTAAGGGTTCTAATTTACTTAACAACTGTTGAAAATGATTTTCTTTTTCTACTACCAAGTGTTGATATTGATAATATAATTTGGTGGTCATCTCTTGCAATTGTTTCTGGCGTTCTTGATAAATCTTTTGCGGATTTTTTAACAAATAATGATCTAGTGCATGAGCCAAACGAATTTGCGCATTTTTAATGTGTTGATCCATTTGATATAACAGTTGGTCGAACAAGGTATCAAATTTTTGTTCTTTGACTTCGTAAATAGATAAGGGATTTTTCATGATATAACTGTTTTTGATATATGTTAAACGCTCTTCTCGGACTTCTAGATGACGTTTGATTAAGCGATCACAGCGCAACTTTAATTGTTCGATATAATGTGAAACGTCATCTTTGTTAGGAACGGCCATCTCGGCGGCTCCGGTTGGCGTTGGTGCTCGCAAATCTGCTACAAAATCAGCAATCGTAAAATCAATTTCATGGCCAACTGCACTGATGGTGGGAATCGGACAATGATAAATAGCGCGGGCTACTGCTTCATCGTTAAAGCACCACATATCTTCGATGGAGCCTCCTCCACGACCAATGATAAGCACATCTAAGGGATACTGACTCGCCGTCATAATCTGTTTTACAATTTCCGGGGCTGCATTGGCTCCTTGCACTAAACTTGGAAAAAGATAAGTTTGGGCCAAAGGAAAACGGCGTTTGATCGTCGATAAAATATCGCGAATGGCTGCTCCGGTCGGGGCAGTAATAATACCGATTTTTTCGGGATATTTGGGAATTGGTTTTTTATGAGAAGTATCAAACAATCCTTCTTTACTTAATTTTTCTTTTAATTGTTCATAGGCTACATATAAATTTCCAATTCCATCTTCGACCATATCATAGACATAGATTTGATAACCACCAGTTACTTCATAGACACTGATTTTACCTGTTACCAACACTTTCATCCCGTCTTGTGGTATAAATTTTAACTTCGCCGCCGAAGATGCAAACATGACAGCATTGATCCGACTGTTTTCATCTTTGATCGTAAAATAGAAGTGTCCTCTGGTATGGGCTTTAAAGTTAGAAATTTCACCTTTTAAAAACACTTGGTTTAAGTTCTCATCTGTATCGATTTTAAACTTGATATATTTGGTCAGTTGTGTGACGGTAATATATTTATCTTGCACCATTTTGTTCTCCATCATGATAGATACCATCTAAAATCGCATTGATCACTTTTGTCACCTTTTCATCACTGTATTTCTTGGATAATTCTACCGCTTCATTGATTACGACAATACTTGGTGTATCGGTATATTTTAATTCATAAATAGCCAAATATATAATGGCTTGATCTACTTGATTCAGACGATCTAGGGTCCAATTTTCCAGATACTGATTGGCTAACTTAGTAATTTCTTCTTTATGTTCTAAAACGCCATAAACAGAAGATGTGACGAATTCATTTTCTACTTCCAATTGTTCTTTGATCAATTCCTCAATATTATAATCTAAATTGGTATGCTCTAAAATAGAAATCTGATAGAGCACTTTCATAATAATTTCTCGTAATTCACTTCGATTTTTCATGTTATCACCTGTCTTTTTTTATTTTATCATACATCCGTTTTCTTGTCATTATGCAGGAGAACAAATTCTAGTCTTTTTTTATATTGTAGATTTTTTTTGAAAGTGCACAATTAATGTGCAATAAGTTTTGAAAACATATAT
>CANTWQ010000123.1 GCA_947853365.1 uncultured Bacilli bacterium | reverse complement strand
TATGTGGATACTGTAAATGGTGATACGGTACCAAGCAATACTTCAACTGTTCGATATATTCCTGGTGGAGTACAATGGAATGATTGTAGTGGAACTTGTAGTAATCATGCTGTGTTAGTATTTAGAGTACAACGTCGTGAGATTAGTACTTATCCATCAAATGCACAAGAATCATTACAATGTACAAGTGTTCAAACGCAAACGATTCCATTATATGCAAGTCAAGTTTCATATAAGACGATTGAGACAAGAGAAGATTTATATGGTTATGTAAAATACTATCATTATCGTACAAGAACATTGATTAGTAATGCACATACCGAATATACTTGGTCTTCAAGTGCAAATGATACAAGTTTAACGAACAATGGATGGGTTGCAACTGGTCGTAAAAGAGTGAAAGGTTAAGGTGATGTGATATGGCAGAAGAAAGAATGAACCAACCAAAGAAGAAAGTTTCACAAATTTTCTTCTTTGCTCCTGGTTGTAATCAAATGGATGAAAGTAAGGAGAGTATTGCGAATTACAATCCAAAAATCACGGTCTTTTTTGAAGATGGTACGACGCAATTATTCACTTCTTATCAAGCCTATGTAGATTTTATTAAAAGTTATCCAATGGTTGATGGCGCTTATGATTTTTTGTCGCCAAATCGTAATCCAGAGGAGGAACCTTTAATCGCTTTTGATGCTGATGTTTCAAGAAATATTGATGTGGATGGTAATATTTATTCATTTACTAATGTTTTAAAAAGCGAAGCACAGAAAGCTTGGAATCGATTTGTGACGGCAACGAATGCTGAAAAAGAGGATAATTATACAGTTACTAGAACCAATGCAATTCCAGTTCCGCTTCTTGCTAATAAAAAATATAAAACAAATCGTAAGAAATCGAACACATTTAAAAAAGTAGCAGCCGGTGCTTTGGCGGCGGTCGCTTTATTTGCAGCAGGATTTGGTATTAAAAAGGCTGTAGATCACTTTAGAAATCAACCTGCGACCACTTCGGTTTCTGATACGGTTGATGCGAATGCAGCTGATGCTGTATCTGATGAAAAGAAAGAGGCAGAGGCTCTTCGAAAAGAGTATTTTGCTGATGTTGATCAAACCGTAGAACAATGGAATAGAATCGCCGAAGATGCTGGACTTGATGAAGATCTTCGCTTTGATCGTCGTGATTATGTTGGCATGTATTTATATGCGAATAATGAAGATGTTGATTGGAATGAGATGCGAAAAATTATCGGTAATTCTGATGAATATTCAGAAGCTACTGTTACTACCTGGTGGGAATCATCTTTGCGTAAAGTTACAGCTATGATGGTCAGTGGTAAAGTGCCAGCGAATGATATGATTCATTTCTTCGATGGTGTATTGATTGAAGATGATACGAAAACAGCAGTGCAAGAGACCGTTCGTTATGTTTATGGACAGAGCGATTTAGAGATTGCCCATTTACAAAATTTGATGGCTACTGTTAATCCGGTTTTACCGAATGGATTAGCTACGGTTATGGTTTATCAAGGTACTTTGTCAGGAGATCTTTACAATGAAATTGCGAAAGCTTCGGATTTAACTTGTGATACATTATCAAAGAATTTACAAGAGATTAGTGATCGTTATAATCAACTGGAGAAATATGGAAATTGGGATCCGTATTTCCAAGGTTTAGAGAAATATGTTGTGTTTGAGGATCAAGATTGGCAAAAGGTTTACGATGAAGCTGCCAAAGAAGGTACTTTATTGAATGGATTGCCAAATGGTTATACAGGCTCTGGTTATACGGGAGGAGGAAGTACTGAACTCCCTGCTCCTGAAACTGCGACAATTACACAGACTTGGACACCAGAGCAAGCGGAAACAAGACCAGATTTAAAGGATCCTGCTGATAAAGAAGCTGGAACCGATTCAGAATCTAATAAAGATCGCGAAGAACAAGGTTATGATGATGCACAAGATGTAGTTGATAATGATCCGAATATCGAAGGCCCTGTTACTCCAACACCACCACCAGCTACGGAAGAAGAAGTGGATCGTGAACCTGGAAAACCAGTTATTGATATACCAACCGATGGACCGATCGAAGACGAGAATGGTAATGTGATTGGCGAAGGATCTGGTAATTCTACCACGGATCCAGATAGTCCGGATTATAATCAAGATGCGGCAGATGCAAAAGATGAAATCGAAGATTTAATTGAGCAAGGGCAACAAATTGAAAATACACCACCAGAAGAAAGTGTTGTTCCGTATCCAGGTGGTGGCAATTCTACGCCTACACCTGATCCAGAACCTACACCACCGACGAATAATACTGATTCATCTACTTCAGATCCAACAGGGGGGCAATTAGAAGATTCTGATATGGGTAGTATTGTTGTAACGCCAGGAGATCCTGTTTATTTTAGTGATACTGTTTCTGCATCCAGTGTGACACCGGAGACTGCTACTGCAGAAACACCAGTTGTTACACAGTCTACTCCGGAGACTGAAACAGTAGCGCCCGTTGAACAAACGAATCCATATGTCATTGATCCAAATAATATGGAGGCAGAAATTACTGCTGCAGTTGAAGCAATGGTTCATGCACCTAGTGCCATTGATGAAGTGGCAAAAACTAGATAGTATAAGAAAGAGTCATTTATTGATATGAAACCCGTTTCTTTGACAAAATAGAAACGGGGTTTTTATATAGATAAATAAACTTATGATAATGAAGTATGTAAAAGAAGGTGCAATAAATCATGTTTTAATAAATGGTGAATCAATATTGGTAGTATCTTTAGATATTGGACTGTCACATGACAGTTTATTACATTTGCGGATTAAAAAATATAAAGAAAGCGTTTATAATATAGTTGAACGAAAGCGAGAGTGTCTAACTATACCAAAAATATCGAAGAAAAAAAGAAAATGAAACACAAGAAAAAATG
>CANTWQ010000122.1 GCA_947853365.1 uncultured Bacilli bacterium | reverse complement strand
CTAGCAGCTGTAGAAGCTAACATTGCAACTCCTGCTAAAACTAATGATAAAACTTTTTTCATAACAATATCCTCCTTATGACAATTCTAAATTTTTATGGTTTCTGTTTCCAATTTTGGTAGGGCTGCCCAAGAATATAATACGTTACAGGCAAAATAACAATCGCTTGAATTATCATTGCCGTTAATAGACAAGAAGTAATCATTTGATTGGGAACAAGGAAAACAAGAAATGTATAAAGAATACCAATCAAGACTGTCGCTATTTTCCGCATCATTCTTTTTTTCTGGTTTCGAAGAGGTCTTTTTTTCGTATCCGCAGGAGCATAAATTCCGTATATAATCAAGCAAGCAATAGTGATAATCAACTTGAAATAAATAGGGATAGAAATATGTACCATCAAATAAGGAAATAAGACAAATAACAGAGTAGAAGAGATTAAACAATCAATACTTCGTTCCGCATGCACTCCAAAACCTGTAAAGCGAATGATATTGAAAAATAAGAGCAGTAGAAATACTTCCAGTTCAATGTGTAACAGTATCGCAATTATGGCCATAACTACTAACTTGGTAATCGTTAAGTAGAGTCCCTCTAACCCGTACTTTAATCTAGCAATTTCATCTTCTGAATAAGGTTCATGATATTGTTGTATGAGATTCATAGAATAATCTAAAAAACGCTCTTTCATACAACCCCCTCTCTATTTCCGCTTACCGTAATTTATTATAAAAAAAATTATGTCGAAAAATGAAAAAAATCTTTAAAGCGTTTAATTTTTATCCTTTTTCTGCCTAAAAGTTTATTATAAGTAAATAAAGTGACCAAAAAACTCCATAAATGAACAAAATACGGAAAGTTTGGAAAAAGTAGTTCCATTTTTGATATTCTAAAAGTGCGCAAGGTGGTGCAGTTCATGAACACAATCCAAAATATTTTTAATGAAGGAGGAAGTATAGTTGTGAGAGGTAGAGTAAAATGGTTTAATAATGAAAAAGGATATGGATTCATTGAGAATCCAGGAAAAGAAGACATCTTTGTACACTATTCCGCAATTAGACAAGATGGTTATAAGTCATTGAATGAAAACCAATTGGTTGAATTCACTTTACTAGAAACAGTAAAAGGACTACAGGCAATTGATGTAAAAGTAATCGAAGATGCAGTTACTGCCAAATAGGCAGTTTTTTTCTGCCTACAATAGGAAATGATAAAATAATTGGGTAATTGGTATAATTGTTCAAAGTTATCAAGGTATCAACGATTGTAAAAGATCAAAGAGACTGGATCTATTTCTATGATATTTGGTGTACTAGAGCTTAAAATAATTAGATTATGCATCTAGTTTGTGAAACAGCGCAAAAACTTTCACTTCGTTTGATATGAGTCTATAGAAAAACAAATGTTTTTTGCAAGTAGAAAGGCCTTATATGAATAAGATCAGCAGCATTGATGTTGACTTGGATTCTATTGTGGAAAATCATGTAAAATGCGAAAAACTAACAAAAAATAAAGAAAATATGATATGATGAAATTGGGAGGATTGATAATATATGAAAATTACAATTCGAGGAGAAAAAGGAACCATTACAGAGGCAATGACACAGTATGCCGAAGAGAAGCTAGGAAAACTAGATAAGTACCTAGAAAATAGTGAAAATGTAAGTGCTACCATCGTTGTCAAAGTAAGGGATCATAATGACAAAGTAGAAATCACCATACCATTAAAATCGTATATTTTAAGAGCCGAAGAAACACAAGAAGATTTCTATGCTGCGATTGATGTTGCAACAGACGTTTTAGAAAGACAAATTCGGAAAAACAAAACAAGATTAAAAAATCACAGTAAAAAAGCAACCAAAGAATTTATTTTCGATGATGCAGTTGTGGAGGAAGAACCAGAAGTAATTGTAAAAAGAAAAATCGTCGAAGTAAAACCAATGGATGAAGAAGAAGCCATTCTTCAAATGGAATTATTAGGACATCAATTTTATTTATATAAAGATGCTGAAAGCAACAAACCAATGGTTGTATATAAAAGAAAAGATGGAAATTATGGCGTTTTAGAAGCCGAATAGCACATAAAACCGAAGAAAGAAGAGAAGAATACTTTAATTCTTTCTTTTTTTCTGTTAAAATAAGAGGTAGTCGTAGAGATTGATAAGGAGGTATCATATGAATTTTTTAAAAAAGATATTTGATCATGAATATAAAGAATTAAAAAGATTTGCCAATATTGCTGATCAGATTGATGCATTAGATGAAGAAATGCGTAAATTATCTGATGATGAATTACGGTCAAAAACCGATGAGTTTAAAAGACGTTTAAAAGAGGGAAGCACTTTAGAAGATATTCTCGTCGAAGCTTTTGCGGTTGCAAGAGAAGCGTGTTTTCGTGTCATTGGTGAGAAACCTTTCTATGTACAGCTGTTAGGAGCCCTTGCAATTCATTATGGTAACATTGCCGAGATGAAAACAGGTGAAGGAAAAACTTTAACGAGTGTTTTACCAGCTTATTTGAATGCCTTAGAAGGAAAAGGTGTCCATATTGTAACAGTCAATGAATATTTGGCAGAACGTGATGCAAATTGGATGGGAGGAATTCACCGCTTTTTAGGATTAACAGTTGGAATTAACAAACGAGAATTAACACCAAAAGAAAAGCAAGAACAATACGCTTGTGATATTATGTATACCACAAATAACGAAGTGGGCTTTGATTATTTGCGTGATAACATGGTAGTTCGTAAGGAAAATCGGGTGCAAAGATATCTTCATTATGCGATTATCGACGAGGTAGATTCTGTTTTAATTGACGAAGCAAGAACGCCACTTATTATTTCCGGTGGGCAGATGCGTAGTGCTAATCTCTATATCGATGCCGATCGATTCGTAAAGAGTTTAAAAACAGAAGATGATTATCTTTATGATGAGAAAACAAAAGCTGTTTCTCTTACCGAATCTGGAGTGGAAAAAGCAGAAAAGCATTTTAAAGTCGATAACTTATATGATATGAGTGCTGCAAGTTTGGTACATTATATCAATCAGGCTTTACGAGCAAACTATTCTATGCGTCTTGATGTCGACTATGTAGTACAAGAGGATAAAATTGTCATTGTTGATCAATTTACAGGGCGTTTGATGCCAGGACGTGCTTTTAGCGATGGCCTTCATCAAGCATTGGAAGCAAAAGAAGGAGTAACAATCAATCAAGAAACCAAAACATTAGCAACGATTACTTTCCAGAATTTGTTCCGGATGTATGATAAATTGTCTGGTATGACTGGTACAGCGAAGACCGAAGAAGAAGAGTTCCGTAATATTTATAATATGTACGTAATTACGATACCAACGAACAAACCAGTGATTCGTGAAGATGCTGCCGATTTGGTTTATGCAACAAAACAGGCAAAATATAAAGCAATTATCAATGAAATTGAACGTCGTTATAAAATGGGGCAACCGGTACTTGTGGGAACGATTGCTATTGAAACCAGTGAGCTTTTAAGCCAATTGCTATCAAAAAGACAGATTCCTCATGAAGTATTAAATGCAAAAAATCATGCCCGTGAAGCAGAAATTATTTCTAAAATTGGTATGGGCAAATCGGTAACGATTGCGACAAACATGGCTGGTCGTGGAACAGATATCAAATTGTCAGATGAAGTAAGAGCGTTAGGTGGATTATGCGTGATTGGTACAGAACGGCATGAATCACGCCGTATCGATAATCAGTTGCGTGGTCGTTCAGGACGGCAAGGAGATCCTGGATTTACACAGTTCTTTGTATCAATGGAAGACGATTTAATGGTCCGTTTTGGATCGGATCGTATGAAAGGAATGTTGCAAACATTTGGTTTTGATGATCAAGCAATCCGTAGTAAAGCTTTTACCAAAGCCATTTCATCTGCACAAGCCCGTGTTGAAGGAAATAACTTTGATATTCGTAAACAATTATTACAATATGATGATGTGATGAATCAACAAAGAGAAATTATGTATGGTAGACGAAATGAAATATTGGATAGCGAATCAATTCACGATGTTGTCTTAGAAACATTTAAAAATCATTTGAGTGATGTTGTAAAATCACATCTTTATCCGGAAGGTCATTTAACCAATGACGATATGAAAGAAATTGTCGACTATGTCAATGAAAATCTGTTAAAACACGATATCGATAAAGAAGAAGTAGATAATAAAACACCAGATGAAGTGATTGATTATCTATATCAGAAAGTTATTACAGAGTATGAAGATAAAATCAGTCAAGTACCATCAGAAATTCGTGATGAATTCGAAAAAGCCATCAGTTTAAATGTGATTGATAATTATTGGATGGAGCATATTAACACTTTATCACATCTAAGAGAAGGTATTGGACTTCGTGGTTATGGGCAACAAGATCCACTTCGTGCTTATACAATGGAAGGATTCGATCTTTTTGATCAAATGCAACAAAGAATCGATAAAGATATTACGGTATTTTTAGTAAGGGCCGAGATTAGACAAAATATTGAACGCAAAGAAGTTGCCAAAGAAAAACACACGAATGAAGATAAATCAGATAGTAAAAAAACACCAAAGCGTGTGAAGAAAATTGGAAGAAATGATCCATGTCCTTGTGGCTCAGGTAAGAAGTACAAACAATGTTGTGGCAAAAATGCGTAAATTATTATAAAATAAGGGTTTTACAAAATTAATACAAGTTTAAAAAGGTAAAAAAATCGCTAAATAATTGAATTTGTCCACATATTGTTCACATTTGTCCACGTAAATTGAGGACATAGCCAAAAGCCATTTTTATATATAAAATAAGGGAAAAACAACATGGACAAATTGTAAAAATAGAAGTGTCACATTCTAATATGGACACTTTTTTATTATGTAAAACATCAGTTTTGTATAATAAAAAAATAAATTATAGATAAAATTATTATAAAAAAATCAGGGTGGAGGAACAAAGCATAGAGAGATACAAATATGGTATTTTGGTAGTGGTAAAACAGAAAG
>CANTWQ010000121.1 GCA_947853365.1 uncultured Bacilli bacterium | reverse complement strand
GTTTTCTATGAGAAAAAAATGGGTGGTTCTTGTTTTGACCATCGTGTCTTTGATTTTTCTTGGCTTTATCATTTGGGATACACGTTCCATTTCTTATATGGAGGCGTTACAGGAGTTAAAGAACACGGAAAAAGTTGTGGTCGAAGCCGGAGGAGAGGTCCAAAAGACAGTGACGAACGATGAATGGATCCAGAAAATCGTCGATATGATTACTTTGGCGCAACAAGTCGACGACGATGTATGGTATCCCCCCCGTTGGAAACACTTGGAATTTACAATTTTTGGATCAAAACGATCATTTGCTATTAGAACTCGGTGTCAATACGACCACTTTTTCTGGACTGCAACGAAGACATCAGACGTTTTTAATCGAATTTACCGATTTAGAAGAACTCATCGATCTTCTGGAACATGAAAAATAGACATGTTTTTGATTCATGTCTATTTTCTTTTTTATAATTTGCGATAAAGACCGATCGCTTTTCCGAGAATGGTTACATTTGGTAGAATGATCGGATCCATCGTGTCGTTTTCTGGTTGTAAGCGAATATGATCTTTTTCTTTATAAAAGGTTTTTAATGTTACTTCATTGTTATCGTTCATTGCTACGACAGTATCGCCATTATTGGCGGTGTTTTGTCTTTGAACGATGACAATGTCGCCATCGTAAATACCGACGTTAATCATCGATTCTCCCGAGACTTTTAAAGTGAAAACGTCATGCTTTTTCGGGATAAGATTGGTAGGTAAGGCAAAGAATTCATCGGGCATTTCGATTGCTTCGATAGGACTACCAGCTGTTACTTTGCCAAGCAATGGTACTTGTACGACATCCTTTTGTTGATTTAAAAATTCATTGGGTACTAATATTTCTAATGTTCTATTTTTCGAATCGTCTTTTTTGATATATCCTTTTTCTGCTATCTTTTTCAAATGAAAGTGAATGGTTGCTGGAGAACTTAAATCTAAAATCTTTCCGATTTCTCGCACGGTTGGAGGATATCCATTCTCGGCGATAAAAGCTTTGATCGTCTGTAAAATATCACTTTGACGTTTCGTTAATTTTTCCATGGTTTCACCTCAATTTACACTTTACCATAGAAAGTGTAAATTGTCAAACAAATGTTCATAATTTTTCAAAAAAACATTGACGAAAACATTTGTTCGATATTATAATGAAATTACAAAGAAGGAGGAAAGTTATGAAAACAAAAACAAAGAAAATTTTAAGTATTGTAGGAGTATATTTTTTGTTTACGCTTTTACTGTTTGGTGTTAGTATGCGTATGGAAAAATTAGAAAGTGTGGAGGATACCCTTTATCGTAATCAGGAAGTTGCTTTAAAGATTCAGTAAATAGTAGATGTCAAAGTGGGGATGGCATGATATAATACCTTTAGGTGAAGAGACATGAAAAAAATTATTTTGGTTGATGGAAATAATATCTTATTTCGCAGTTATTATGCAACCGCATATACGGGTAATGTAATGAAAAATTCGAAGGGCTTTCCGACGAATGCACTTTATGGTTTTATCAATATGATGAACAAGATTTTACACGAGGAAAAGCCAGAGTACGTTATGATTGCATTCGATAAAGGTAAAACGTTTCGTCATGAGCAATATAAAGATTATAAAGGTGGACGTAGCGAAACACCACAAGAATTACTGGATCAATTTCCTGTTGCTAAAAAGTTGGTGGAAGCTATGGGAATGACCTATGTGGAAATCGATCGTTATGAAGCCGATGATATTATCGGAACTTATGTCAAAAAAATTGAAGAAGATCCGGATTTTGATGGCACGATTATCAGTAGTGATAAGGATTTGTTGCAGTTGATTAGCGATGAAATCGATGTGAAACTGCTAAAGCCAGTTGGGTTTATCCGCATGAATAAACAGACGTTTGAAGAAACTTATGGAATTGAACCTATTCGCATGATTGATTTAAAAGCATTGATGGGAGATGCAAGTGATAATATTCCGGGTGTCAAGGGAGTCGGTGAGAAAACGGCATTGTCTTTACTTCACGAATATGGTTCTTTGGATGCCATTTATCAATCGATCGATCAAATCAAAGGAAAATTAAAAGAAAAATTATTACTTTCGAAAGAAAGCGCCTATATGAGTCGGGATCTTGTGACGATTTGTCGTGATGTCCCAATCGATACGGATTTTGAAAAAGTAAAATATCGCGGGATCGATGCTTTAAGTTATATTTCATTACTGGAAGAATTAGAATTTTATTCTTTGTTAAAGAAGTTGGATTTAAAAAAGGATCAGTTAGCAACGGTCATAGAAGAAGAAATAGAACCAGAAATTACTATCGTTCATAGCAAAGAAGAATTACAAGCTCTTCCTTTATCTCAGCCTTTCGCTATTTATTTAGAAATTTTAGGAAACAACTATCATAAAGATAAATATTTGGGAGTCAGTATTTATAATAAAGAAGTTCAAGCCTATATTCCTTTTTCGGTCTTAGAAGAAGTTCCGAACGTTTTTGATACGGATGTTTTAAAGTATACTTATGATTTTAAAAAGTTGTTGGTTTCTTTTTGGTATCGGCATATGCAAATTTCGAATGTTTCTTTTGATACAATGATCGCGGCCTATCTACTGAATAAAAATCTAAAAGATGATGTTAGCTATTTGGCCAATCCGATGGGATATTCGATTCCGTTTTATGAAGAAGTCTATGGAACGACCAAAGTAAATAGTCGTTTGAAGGAACCGGAAGAAGCTAAAATTGCCAAATGTTGTATTCAAAAAGCGCAATTTATTTATGAAACGAAAGATTCTTTGACGGAGGAGTTAAAAAAAGAAGATGCTTATCCTTTGTTTGAGAAGATTGAAATGCCTTTATCGAAGGTGCTAGCGGATATGGAATATACGGGTATTTTGGTCGATCGAAGTTATTTGGAGTCTTTAGAAACGGAATTGAAGACAAAGATGGATCACCTCGAAGCAGAGATTTTCCAATTGGCAGGAGAAACATTTAATTTAATGAGTCCAAAACAATTGGGAACGATTCTATTTGAAAAACTACAAATTCCTTATCCGAAAAAAGTAAAGGATCATTCTTATTCGACGAGTAAAGATATTTTGGATAAACTTGCGCCGATGTATCCGATTGTGCAATTGATTTTGGATTACCGTATTATTTCTAAATTGTATACGACTTATGTCGTTGGGTTGATCAATGAAATTCATGAGGATCATCGGATTCATACGATTTATACACAAACATTGACGAGGACTGGAAGATTATCTAGCATTAGTCCGAATTTACAAAACATCCCGGTTCGTTTAGAATATGGAAAACTCATTCGTAAAGCATTCTTACCATCTCCTCATTGTGTGTTGTTATCTTCGGATTATTCACAAATTGAACTTCGTATTTTTGCACATTTGGCACATGCTGAAAACTTAATCGAGGCATTTCGGGAAGAGAAAGATATTCATATGAAAACAGCAATGGATATTTTCCATGTGAAGGAGGAAGACGTTACCAAGGATATGCGACGAACAGCGAAAGCTGTTAATTTTGGTATTCTTTATGGTATTAGTAGTTTTGGCCTTTCGGAAGATTTGGGAATCGATATTGCCAGTGCCAAGAAATTTATTGATGATTACTTACATACCTATCCGGGGATCAAAGAATATATGAACGAAGTCATTCAAAAGGCGCATGAACTGGGATATGTGAAAACCATCATGAACCGGAAACGGACCATTGAAGAATTACACAATAAAAATTATATGATCCGTACCCAAGGGGAAAGAATGGCCTTAAATACCCCGGTTCAGGGAAGTAGCGCGGATATTTTAAAGAAAGCCATGATTGAAATTTATCAAGCCTTTCAAGAGAGAAAACTGCGTAGTAAAATGTTATTACAAGTGCATGATGAACTTATTTTTAATGTCTTAAATGATGAGAAAGAAACTGTTATAAATGTCGTTACAAATATTATGGAAAGTACATATAAAATAAGTGTACCATTAGTTGTAGATGTTAACTTTGGAAGTAATTGGTATGAAGCAAAATAGGGGTGATATAATGGATAAAATAACAAAAACATTAGTAATAAGCATTATAGTTAATATATGTTTAGTTATTAGTAAATTAATAATAGGACTCTTAGGTAATTCAAAAGCCTTAATAGCAAACGGAATTCATTCTTTGACGGATTTAATTACAGACGGTATTGCTATAGTGGGGAATAATTTATCAATGCGTCCTGCAGATAGTAAACATCCTTATGGTTATGGACAAATTGAGTATGTTACTAATATTATTATGGGATTAACTATTTTAGTACTAGGAATTAGTCAAATATTTAGTGCTTTTTCTAGTAATGTTGAAACTCCTAGTAATATAATAATATACGTTGGTGTTATTGCTATAATAGTAAAATATACTTTATCTAGGTATATAACCATTAAAGGGAAAAAATATAAAAGTGGTTTATTGATAGTATCTGGATTTGAATCTAAGGCTGATGCACTAACTACGTTATTTGTAATTATATCAGCTTTATTATCAAAATTAACTGTGTATAATGAATTATATAAATATTCTGATAATGTTTG
>CANTWQ010000120.1 GCA_947853365.1 uncultured Bacilli bacterium | reverse complement strand
ATCAACTTTTTTCATACATTGGAATAGGTGATATCGATGGATGAAAATATCGTACGCTTAAAAGAAAAACAAAAAATGAAACACTTGGGCACAAGTAAGACGTCTCATTCTTCTTTGATAACTTCTCAAAAGTTAAATCCCCATTTGAAAAGTTTTTTATTGGGGTTTGTTTTGCGTTCGTTTATTGTTTTGGCTCTTTCTTTTGTTGTGTTAATTTTATGTCGTGATCCTAAAATCAAATCTTATATTGATACACAAGTATATCATACAAATTTACCTTTTGCTTCGGTAAAAGTTTGGTTACAAAATACGTTTGGTGGTGTATTGCCATTTCAAACAGAGGAGATTGATAAACCCGTTTTTCAAGAAAATTTAGTGTATGAAAGCAAAAATATTTATCATGATGGGGTTTCTTTAAAAGTGGGGAAAAATTATTTGGTGCCAGCGCTAGAAAGTGGTGTTGTTGTGTATATGGGAGAAAAGGAAGATTATGGTTATACGGTGATTGTCCAACAGACCAATGGTATTGATACTTGGTATGGTAATATCGAACCATCGGATTTAAAGTTATATGATTACATTGAGAAAGGAAGTTTTATCGGTAGTAGTTTCACAGAAGAAATTTATTTGGTGTTCGAACGTGAAGGGAAGGCTCTCAATTATCAAGACTATTTGCAGTAAAATATCGATTTCTCCATTTACGTATCTTTTTTTGTTGTTCGTTGTTTTCTCGGGAATGATCAGAGCATTTTTCTTCCTTTCGGTGTTACTTTTCATTCACGAATTGGGTCATTTTGTGATAGGTATTTGTTTGGGATGGGAAGTTGATAAAATTTATTTTTATCCTTATGGTGGTTTATCAAAATTTAAGGAAAAGGTAAATGTTCCTTTGTGGCAAGAGGCGTTGGTTCTATTGATGGGACCAGTGATGCAATGGGTCGGTTATTTTTTGCTTTTGTTTCTATTTTCCAGAAGTCAAGATATCGTGGCGATTCGTGGTTATCATTATGGACTTCTCTTTTTCAATTTGTTACCCATTTATCCGTTGGATGGTGGAAAACTCGTTCTTCTGTTGTTTTGTATTGTGGCTCCTTTTAAAAAAGCGTTAACGGCCATTTGTGTATTATCTAGTCTTGTTTTGGGGTTGGTATTTCTCTATTTGGGATTTTCATGGTTACCGCGGTCGATGTGGTTACTCATTTCTTTTTTGGCGTTAAAACTGTATCGGGAAATGCGTCATATGCCGTATTATTATCAACGCTTTTTATTAGAACGGTATTTATATCCTGTTTCTTTTCGGCGTCTGTTACCGGTACAATCGCTTTCTGAAATGAAGCGCAGTTATCGTCATCTTTTTCGGGAAGGAACGCATTTTATCACGGAAAAAGAGAAATTGCGAACTCATTTCATGAAAAGCACAATGAAACATGTCAATTAGTGTCAAATTTTGTTGACGATGATATAAAATGTGTTAGAATGAGATTGTAGCCAAAATATGAAAGATAGGGGGAAGATTCATGAATAAGAATGAAAAAGACATTAAGACTATAGTGGCTGTTGTTTTGGTCTTAATTGTCGTCATCGTTTTATTCTTTGGTATTCGTAGCTGTAGTAATCAAGAAGAAACAGAAACACCACTTGTTACGCCAACACCAACGGAAACACCGGAAGCAACACCTACACCTACGCCAGATCCAGAAGAAGAGACAGAATCAAATACGGGTCAAAGCACCAATTCTGGTAGCCAAATGACTACTGATGAGGAAACAGATATCGAAGTTGTGGAACCGATTGTAACACCAGATCCAACACCATCTTTACCGGAAGAAGAAGTGGATTTTGCTGGGTTACAAATTGTGTTAGAAGAAGCTACTTCGACATTGGATGCAATTGAAGGTTGTCAAGATGCCATATTAACTAAATTGTTGGTGAAATTATCTCAATTGCAGGCGCAAGGAGAAGTATTATTAAATACTGATACAACACAAGAACTGGTAAATGAATTAACAGATGCACTTCGTGATCTTTTAGTTCAGATCGATACACGTATTGATACATTGATTATGACAGCAACGGAGCTAGTCAAAGTAGCGGAAGATGTTGTGACAGAAGAAAATGTAAAGAATGCGCAAGTGGCGATCAATGCCTTACCAAATGGAGAGATTAAGACTAATTTACAAGAAAGATTAGATCGATTAGAAGTCCCAACGACGATTTCTTATGTTACTACTTTTGAAGAATTACAATTGGCCCTTGCGAATGATGAAATTACGATGATCGAAGTAGAAAACGATATTACGCTCACTTCGGAAATCGTGATTGATCGCGCTCTTACATTGCATGGAAATGGAAATGTATTATCTCTTGCAACGACAGAATTTGTCAAAGGAATCACTGTGGTAGCAGATGATGTTACAATTTCTAATTTGACAGTGGCAATGCAGGATGAAGCAGGATGGCAGGGAAGATATGCGATTCATGTTTACGATAGTAAAAATGTTGTTTTAGATAGCGTATCTGGAACGAATGCTGATGCGGCCATTCTGGTAAATGCAAGTAGTGTTGAATTGGTTGGAACTGTTGATGTATCCGGAAATGAATTTGGTGGTATCGAAGTGTCAAAAGGTACGGCCGAAGGTTTAGAAAATGCGATACTAGAACTTACTGGAAACCTGATCAACCAAACAGAGTCTTACGGAAAACCAAGTGTTTGGGTTGTTGTAGGCGAAGGCACTTTTGTTGGTTCTGATTTTACAGAAACGGATAAAGTTGTAGAAGATCAATTACAATACTATTTGGATTCTGCCAATGTAACTAGAACATTGATTGTTACGAATGAGAATTTAGAGCAATTGATGGCGGATTTAAAAGATGGCGATACACTGGTTTTACAAAACGATATTATAGCAAGTAAAAAAATTGTAATCGACCATGCTATTACGATAGTTGGAAATGGAAACATGCTTTCTGGTGAATTAGAAATTATTGCTGATGATGTTGTTTTACAGGACATTATATTGGATCATAATCCTATGATTATTGGTAATAATGTTGTGTTAGAGCATGTCATAATTCAAACTGTTTCTAGTGAGACGGATGATGTTGATGCTTCTGAAGTGGATATTACCGAAGAGTCTGTAACAGAATAGTGATGAAAAAGGAAAGAAAAACTTTCCTTTTTTTTCGGTGCTTTTCATATAATGCATTAGGTGATCTTATGCCTAGGTATATTCGTGTGAGTCTTTTTATAGCCTGTTTGTTGCTAATCTTATTTTTGATTCCTTATTTATCTACTTCGATTGTTTTGCATGGTGATGCTATCGTTGTTTTGGACGTGGGTTCTACTTATCGTGAATTAGGGGCAGATGCTACTTTTTTTGGGCAAAATGTAGATGTAGAGATTTTATCTGATTTACATTTGGATGAGATAGGAAAACAATATGTGACCTATCGTGTGAAAAACTCTTTTGGGTTATTGAAAGAAGTAAGAAGGACAATTATAATTGTCGATCGGATACCACCAGTGATTTCTTTGATGGGTGGGGAAACGATATCTTTAACGGTGGGGGAACCTTATGTGGAATTAGGATATGCAGCTCTAGATGCGGTTGACGGGCTTTTGACCGATGATGTTCAAATTCAGAACCATGTGGATACTCATAAAATAGGAACTTATGAAGTCATTTATGAAGTTGTGGATCAAAGTGGCAATCTGGCGACTAAAAAGCGAACGGTCGTCATTCAAAGTGAAGTAGGTAGTTATCCGGATGAAGCGGAAACGTATGCTAATCAGACGTTAGAATGGCAACCTGGGAATCCATTGGATGTGTTCCATGTCTATGATCATGGGCGGGATAGTAAAGTTCTCTATTTGACATTTGATACGATCAGTAGTAATACTGATCTTACGTCTTTTCTCGATTTATTGCAAGAAGAGGATGTGGTGGCAACATTTTTTCTACAACAATCATATATGAAGGCACATCCAGAATTGGTTCGTCAGATGAGTATGACTCATTCGATTGGAAATGGTGGGGTATCAGGGATATCTTTGTCTCGTTATGCAAATGTTTCTTCTTGGGTATCATTTGTTATGGAACTTTATGACAATGAATTACTGTATACTGATTTGACTGGAAATATGATGGATTCTATTTATCGTAATTCATCTTACAGTTCTAGAAGTTTATATTTGTTGGATTATCTTGGTTATCATACTTATTTTTGGACGGCGGAGATACAAAAAAATCATTCGCAAACGAAAGAAGAACTGTTATCTTATCTCATAGCACATAGTACAGATGGGACGATATATCGTATTGCTGATTATCAATCAACCACTCTTTCGGCACTTTGTGATTTTATTCGAATGATGAAAGGGAGAGGGTATACGTTCTCTTATGTTCGTGAAATCACTTAAAAAGTATTCCTTATGAGGAATACTCTTCGACAGTTGTGGTATTGATTGGATCGACATTTGTTTCAGTAGAGACGGCCGAAAAAACAAGAATGGCAATCACGATAAAGATCAGGTATGCCACTAATAGAATCCCCATTCCTTTTAGGATTTTGATGATGATACCTGCTAATCTTTCGGTATTGCTCATCTTTTTATCAATGATATTTTTTCTATCATGATCCACTAGTTCATCGAGACTTACGGCGAAAAGATCTGCCAACTGCTTGGCCTCGGTAATATCTGGACTGGTTTCTCCTAATTCCCATTTACTGATTGTCTGTCTTGTAACATGCAATTTGTTTGCAACTTCCTCCTGTGATAAATGGTTTTCCTTTCTCAAATTGTATAATTTATTTCCTAAATTCATTTTTTTCCACCTTTCATATTTTAGTATACTAACTTTTCTTTTTTTCTTCTACCAATTTTGATTGGAAATGACGCCCGTTTTGTTAACAAAAGAAAAAGGACAATGTCCTTTTAGAATGTAACTGTTTGTTCTGTGTTATAAATGGTGCCATCAATTTCTAGATAGATGGAATAACTTCCATGTAGACCTTCTTCGTTGATGTATTTGGTTACTACAATTCCGTTTTCATTTTCTTCTTCCGTAAAGATGTCAACACAAAGTGCAGTATAAGGCCTTTTACTTACTCTGATATTATAGTAACGAGAAAAGAGACTGGAGTATAAAATCACATTTACATCGGTATCTCGTTTGAACCTACCTGTTACAACCAAACGATCGATTTCTTTGGTGATGTTGATGTTATGGTTTTGATAGTTTTCGTCGATCATAGTTGCTGAAACCCATGGCGTAAAAGAAATTTTATCCGTGTCGGTTGTACCAAGTGTTCCTAATTTTTCTCCTTTTCCTAGAACGAATGTTTCTCCTTCGGCATAAAGACTCATTTTTTCTACCCGATAATTGTTGGTCGGTAATACCAGTTCAAAAATGATTTCATCGTTTAAAAGTTCGACGGTATCAGATTTTAATGTTGTGTTTTCACTAAATCCTGCTGGTTGATTGGAATTTTGTCCATCAACATAGACAATTCCACCGGAATGAACGATGTAATGATTGACTTCTAAATAGTCAACATCCGAGATATAAGGAGAGTAGAAATCACTTCCACGTTCTTTTCCATATTCCCAAACTTGTTCGATAGTCATCTTTTCTGTATCGATTTTATACATGACACCTCGAGTATAACTTTCATTGGCGGGAACGTATTCTTCTTTGATTTTAGACTTATTATTACCGTTATCGAGAATAAAGATGTATCCTTCTGGTGTAATCATGGCCGCATGTTGACTCCATTGCCACTCAAAATTCTCTCCGATTGGGGTAAAAAAGTATGTTTGATATTCTTCACTCCAGTTGGTAGGGTCACCAATAATCCACTTGAGGTTTCCTGTTTCATAATCGATATTGATGACAGCATCTTGATGTCTGCCAGATAAAGTAATGGAATTGGTATTTGCATCATACCATACGGAATTGTTGTGGAACCAGTCATAACTAGACCAATTTTCGCTTTGACCATCTTCCATTGGTAAAATGTCTTTTAAGTCCCATCGTTTTATGATTTTTCCGGTTGCTCGATCTAATTCGACGATGTAATCTTCGACGGTTCCATAATCATTATTGAAATCGTCACTGGATACTAAAATATTGCCATTTTCCATTTCGTAATAATCATGATGATAACCACCTTCTAAAGAGAATTCAGTGTATATTTTTCCCAGTAGATCCATTTCATATAATCCTGTCATGTAATATGGACTGTTAATGAGTCTTTCGGTACTTACCAGTAGATGGCCGTTTTGTAATCGATCGATTTTCCATAGAGCATTGATGGTAAGGTACCATCTAACATCGCCATTTACATCGTAGGCACATGTATATCCTTGACTTGATGGTGTATAGAAATAAAGATCGTTATTTATCTTGTCTTCTACTTTGTAAACACTGGTTGGTAAAATCATATCTTCGGGTAAAGCTTCTGTTTGGATATTGATTACTTTTTTTGTATCGTTTTCTTGGAAACTTAATTGAATATGATTTTCTTGATCAGCATATAGACCGTAGATAGGAAGATAATGAATTGTGTTTTTTTCAAAGGTATGAGTAAACGTTGTTAGATTGTCTTTTCCCGGAATCGTAACAATCGGAGTTACCTCTTCTTCTGTCTCAAAGATGACAAGAGCCGTTAATGGAGAGATTTCATAAGGATTGACAATTACTTTGGGGTTTTCAATGGTTGCTCCTGCACTTGTAAAGTTACTTTCCTTTTGACTTTGTTCTTCCACTAAACTAAGCACTGTCTCTACAGGATCGTGATTTAAATTATGTTGATCGAGATAGATTACGCCTAATAGCAGACCGGCAAATAGGATAATAATTGATATGGTAATGATTTTTTTCTTTTGCATATTTTTAACCTCCATTTTCATCATAATTGATTTTTCACGAAAAAAAAAGAAAGTGTAGGTTGTAAGTATCTCAACTAGCAGTTGAGAGATTACTATTACAGCTTTCTTCTAATTGTAATGGTATTTTATAGATTGTTGTATGGTGGTTTGCATCATTCGCTGTAATCTCTAAATGGAGACTATTTTCAGAATAATTTTCGCAGACTTTATCGTAATCATTGATTTGTAGCTGGATGTCTTTTAAGAAATCTTCTAGAGTGATACCATCTTCGCTTTCATAAGCCCAATCGTTTATTTTTACGCTGGTATTACCACTGGTTTCGTATAATGAACATTGGAACTTTTGATAAAGGTTATTGTCTTTTCCTCCACAATAATCAATATGTGAAATATAGATGGATGATTTATTTTGATTATAGGCAATGCTTCCTCTGATATTAAAATCTTCACAACTAGAAGATAGAGTTTTAAATTCAAAACTGGGATGATTATGAAATATCTCGAATAGAAAGATGCTGATGACAACGAAGAGGAAGGCTCCTATTCCAAGATAGATCCATTTCCGTGAAGTGTTCTTTTTGTTTTTTCCATCTAATAACTGATTGAGATCCATATGATAATCATTGCAAATTTGTTTTAAGATGCTGATATCGGGAATGTTTTTACCATTTTCCCATTTGCTAACGGCTTGGTAGGTAACGCCATATTGATCGGCGAACTGTTGTTGACTCATGTTATTTTTTAAGCGGATTTCTTTGATGCGTTTTGCAATTTGTTCTTGATCCATGGTACTTCATCCTCCTACCGTTTATTATAACATTTTTTTGATTGATTGCCAAAGGGCAAAAAATATTTGCTTGAAATTTGGATTATTTACAATAATGAATCAGATCTTCTATGGTTGGATTTTTATTTTTTTCAATGATCCAATATTCATTTTTTTCGTCGGAATAGCAACGATATACATCGTAAAATAAAGTATCATAATAGATTACATTGCCGGTTATCGCCGTTTTTATTCTAAATCTTGGTGCTTGATGATTTCTTGCAACATTGACATAGTCGGAAAATAGTAATATAAATAATGTCATTATAGTTGTGATAATTAACAGAAGAGACTGCTTCCATAATCCTAGATGTCTGAAATTTAAACCGATACCAATGATAAAAAGGGTAATACCAATGGTTGAATAGATAGAACCCCAACTGCTTTCTGATGGGAAAATGGTAATGGCACTGATTACGATAAATAATCCAAATATTATGAGTAGTAGATAGATTATTTTACTATATTTTAATATTTTACGATTGGAATAATTGATCGTATCTAAAATATTTTTTTCTGATTGTTCTTGGTAGTTATGGTTGGTTAATTTTTCTCCACTCAATAATTCATTGATGGAAATTTCTAATTCTGTACATAGTGGTTGAAACAGGGCTAAATCAGGCATATTTCTTCCATTTTCCCAATTACTTACAGTTCTATTAGAAACGTTTAATTTTTCTGCTAATTGTTGTTGGGTCATCTTTTTTTCTTTCCGGCATTGGGCAATAAAATTGCCTATTTTTCTTTGATTCATAAATTTTCTCCTTTCCTTTGTTATTTTATAATAGAAAAGAAAATTAGAACAGGAAATGGTTCGAGATAAGGGATTTATTTATATTTTTTTGCATTCTTGTTTTCTTTGTTCCATTTTTTGATTTCCTCTTCCATTCTTTGTATTGCTTTTTGTAAAATTTCATACTTATTTTGATCTGTATCTTGTTCAGTGGTGTGTATTGCTTCTAATGTTACTTTTTGTGATGCGAATGTTTGCATTGTTAATCCAACGAGTTGGAGCCAATTACCAATGCTATCTTGTTCTTCGCTGGATAATTCTTGTACGAGAATGAGACCAATCAAAAAAGCAGAAGTAGTAAATCCATAAGGATTTAAGGGGAATACAACTTTCGTCATTTTCTCACCAAACTTTCTGCTTTACTATATGTCATTTTTTTTTGCTAGTGTAGGGCAAATTTTTTCTAGAAAGTATATTTTTATCGTGATTCATTTATTTCATATATGGTGTTTAGCTTTGTATTTCATTTACGATCTGATTTAAATCGGAAAAACGAATAAAATTTACTTTTTTATTATAAGTTTCAATCATTGCTTTGTCTTCCGCGGTCAATTTTTCTTCCGGTATTTTTTTAATGGAATGATATAATAATTTTAACATTGTTTTATGAACCACGTTTAATTTTTGATAATCAATTCCCCCACGCAAATGAAAGATACTTGCTTTTTCATATATTTCTTTTACTACTTGTGCTTTGATATGATTTCTTATGTTGTTTCTATTTTTTTTATCTTTGGGATCCGCTAATCCTACAGTTACTAAAATGATCTTTTTGGTGGTGATATGCTTTATTTTTTTAAATATTTTAGACATTCCCAATACACCACCAGCATATAATCCACCACAGTAGATAATGTTATCGTAATGATTGATATCTTTCACGTGGGTAAAAGATATCGCTTCTATCTTTGTTCTTTTGGCTAGCTCTTTTGCATATTGCTCTGTTGTTCCATAATGGGATCCGTATATGATAATTGATTTTCTTTTCATTTTGTCCGTCCTATTGCTTTTTAAATACCAAAATAGCTTTTGCTGATCCCGTCATGGACATAGTAATTAGTTCATATCCCTTTTGTAGCATTTCATTGGCTTTTTCTTCTATTTTTTGCGCCATGGCATCGGCTTTTGGCGTATATGTAATGACAATTGTTTGATACATGTTTTATTTTCTCCTTTTTTT
>CANTWQ010000119.1 GCA_947853365.1 uncultured Bacilli bacterium | reverse complement strand
TTGAAAAATAAAGGAAAATAAAGCATATATAAAATGGTACGTTATCCTGTTTTCCCGACCAGTTTGAATTTTACCCTTGTATATCAAGGGTTTTATTTTGCAAAAAACGTTTTACATAACAATTACATCACAAAATGAGATCGTGATTATTTATGGAAAACAAAAAAATTGGCATTTTACCAATTTCTCATCATTTTTATAAATCTAATCTTCTTTTTGATCCATTTCATGATAAAAACTCATTTCTTGATCCATAAACTGACCAAATCTCCGGTAACAGGCAAATAACAGATTTTCCATTTCCGTTAAACGCATGCGATCTTTCCGTCGCGTCAAGGAAATTTTTTTGTGATAAACCCGTTGCCGTAACTCTTCGACGTTTTTTTCTAATGGTTTTATGATTACTTCTACATACATTTGCATGAGATCCATACCAGTCACCCACCCACTAACTAAAAATATTTTATGCGAATTTTGCATAAAAGTCAATATGCGCAAGTTGCATAATATACAATGTTGTTGGTGATAAATAGAATGAAGTACTTAAAAGATTTAAGAGAAGATCATGATTTGACACAGTCAAAAATTGCACAATTACTCAATTGTTCCCAAGCGACATATTCAAGATATGAAACTGGTGATTTAGATATTCCAATTGAAGCATTGAAAAAGCTTGCGCTCTTCTATAATACCAGTATTGATTACTTGACAGAGTTTACAGACGATAAAACACCGCATCGTCGTATTGATCAGAATAAAAAGAACTGAACAAAAAAACATATCATGATGTTGTGATATGTTTTTCTATATGGAAGTTTTCCATAGGAATGATTCGATTTGGTGCAAAGTAAGTCATAACGGTCCAGTAGCTAATACCTCCGAGTTGATATTTTTTGACAAGTTCCATCTTTGCTTCGATACTACGCGCATCTTCGAACCAAACAACATGTAATTGTCCTTGCTCATCTCGGTAATAGAAATAAGGTGCTTGACTCATCGGATCATATTGAATCTCAACTCGTTTTTCTTGGGCTAAGCGAACAGCATCGACATTGGATAGAGACTTGGCAGGCCTTTGTCGATCAAATGGCAAAGTCCAATCATAACCATAATTTGGAATTCCCATCCATATTTTTTCGCTCGGAATTTCAGTGACGGCATATTGTAGAATACGTTCTACTTGTGGAAGTGGGGCAACTGCCATCGGAGGACCATAGGCATAGCCCCATTCATAGGTCATGAGTATTACTTGATCGACCGTTTTGCCATGGAAGGCATAATCATGAGCCTCATATAACGTTCCCATTTGATCTTTGCTTCTCTTAGGAGCTAAAGATGTAAAAATAGGGAAGCCGGCTTTATGAAAAAATTCCGTGAATCGCTCAATCATTTGATTGTATAGTGTTAAATCCGCTGGATAGATATATTCAAAATCAATATTGATGGCTGTATAATTTTTTTCTAACATTATAGACAAACAATTTTCCATGAGAACTGTTTGTACTTCTGGCTGTGTTAAGATTTGATGGGCAAGTTCGCTTTCAAAACGGCCACTTTCCCCAATATTTGTAAGAACAAAAACCGGGGCGACCCCATTTTGTCTGGCTCTTTGAATAGAAACATAATCCCGAATCAATTTGACGAATCCGTTTGGCAATGCCTGATAACTAAAAATACTCAAATAGGAAAGAGCCGGGACCATCGCTAAGAGAGCATCCATAGAAATGGTTGGATATGCATAACCATTTACCGTAATACTTGCTTTTTCTGTATCGATAATGAGCGCTTGCCCAACCATAATAGGCAAATTAGGATCCAATTGATTATAATTCATTAAATCAGCGACCGAAACATTGGTTTTTCGAGTGATTCCGTAAAGCGTATCACCTTTTTGCACTACATAAATTTGCATAAATATCCCACCTTGTTAAGATGATATGTAAAAAACGAACAAAACATGATATAATGAAAAAGGTGATAGTGTGAAATTGATTTCTTGGAATGTCGCAGGTTTTCGTTCTTGCGTTAAAAAAGGTTTTACTGATTTTTTTCGTTCTGTAGACGCAGATATTGTTGCGTTGCAAGAAGTAAAAGCAACCGAGGAGGAGATTCCATTTCGTCCGGAAGGTTATATGTTATATTTGAATCCTGCTGAGAAGAAAGGATATTCGGGAACTTTAGTATATACCAAGCAAAAGCCAAAGAGCGTAACTTATGGAATTGGTAAAGATATTCACGATCATGAAGGACGTGTGATTACCCTGGAATATGAAACGTTCTATCTCGTCAATGTCTATACACCAAATTCGAAAAAAGAGCTATTGCGACTGGACTATCGAATGGAATTTGAAGATGACTTTAGAGATTATCTCGTTACCCTGGATAAGATAAAGCCTGTGATTGTATGTGGCGATATGAATGTTGCCCACGAAGATATCGATATCAAAAATCCCAAACAAAATGTCCGGAATGCCGGTTTTACCATCGAAGAGAGAAATAAAATGACGGAATTACTCGAAGCTGGTTTCATTGACAGTTTTCGTTTCCTGCATCCAAATACCGTAAAATATACTTGGTGGAGTTATCTGTTTAAAGCAAGAGAGCGAAATGCTGGGTGGAGAATCGACTATTTTCTAGTATCACAAAAATTAAAAGAAAATATGGTATCTTCATCGATTTATGACGATGTCATGGGAAGTGACCATTGTCCTATCGGTCTAGATATAGATATTTCTTAATTTCTTTATCGAGAAGTAGCTTAACTTGGTAGAGCACTTGGTTCGGGACCAAGAGGTTGCGCGTTCAAATCGCGTCTTCTCGACCATGAAATCTATACCCTAAAATCATTTAGGGTTTTTTATTTTGGAAAAATGTCATAATGAAAAAAATCTTGAAATATCAAGATTTTTCAAACGATGATTTTTTCTATAAAAAAAATTGGATGACTTTTTGGATGCCTCGACGAATCCAATCAGTGAAAAAAAGCGAAGTGGTAAAAGAATACATTCGATAACAGATCTTCTTTTGTACTTTTGGTCGATGCCAATCCACTTGCCAACAAACGACTTTTGTAAAACTTTTGTGCACTACAATATACTTCATTACTACTACTCCTTACAATAAAACTGTATCATAAGAAAGTATAATTACGACCAAAATCACACCAAAGGGCATCTATTTTACACCAAAGGGTGGTTATCGATCTGTAATAGAGCTTTCAGTTCTTTTTTGCGCATCTTTTTGGGAATAATTTTTAAAGAGATTCCCGAATCAAGGAAAATAGTCTTTTTTAAGAACGAATATCCAGCGATATATTGTCGATTGATTAAATAGGATTTGTTGATAAAAATAAAATCATCTCCTAAAAGCGCTTGCATTTCGTGAATACCTTTAGAAATAGAAAAATCGAACGTGGGATAAAGATGGAGTACCAATTTTCGCTTCAAGGTATCGGTTTCCAAATACATAATTTTTCTTTTTTGAATTTGATAAAACTCAGAATCACTGCAAAGTTGAATCACATCATGACTGGTTTGATATTCGTCTAACAGATGGAGGAGTTTATCGGTCAAGGAAGCCATTTCATTTTTATTGATAAAAGCATAATAGCGATATGTTTCTTTAAAGATTTGATAACAATATTCATCCTCATGACTAGACAAAAAGAAAATGACATCTTCTGTCGAGTGGTTGCGAATCATCCTGGCACCATCTAATCCATTATAAATCCCGGGCATGACAATATCTAAAATAAAAATTTTAAATGCCGACGAAGTAAATACTGTTTGGAAGTCTGTATCATAAGAAGTGAATGTCTTGATTTTGGCTTTCAAATTTCTTTGAAAAATAATTTTTTCGATCAGGTCCTTGACAATATGAATCATTTCAAAATCATTGTCGACAATGATAAACTCATACATAAAATCCCTACTTTCTAAACGATAACATTATATACAGAAATCGCCAGATCATTTTTAAGATTAACGAAAAAGTAACGATCTTTCTAGGACGAAAAAGGGACGAATTCATATAATACCATAGAATGATAAAGGAGGTTTCTATGGAAGCAAAAAAGAAAGTATTAAGTGATTTAGAAATAGATGATGTTGCAATCATCGAGGGTTTTCTAGATAACATGGATCTTTCGATGCGACGGAGGTTGTTAGAAATTGGTTTTATTCCCGGGACGAGAATTGAATGTTTGCTGATCAGTCCCTTTCAAGATCCGAAAGCGTATCGCATTCGCAATACTTTGATTGCCATTCGCAAAGAAGATAGTCAAAAAATTAAAATAAAGGAAGTGAATGAAAAATGATGCCAGAAGAAAACGAAAAACGTATCTTCGCCTTAGCTGGAAATCCTAATGTTGGTAAAAGCACGGTATTTAATGCTTTGACTGGAATGCATCAACACACTGGTAACTGGCCCGGAAAAACAGTAAGTAATGCCTCTGGCACATTGCTCTATCAAAAACAAAAATTTAAATTGATTGACTTGCCTGGAACTTATTCCTTGATTAGTCATTCCAAAGAAGAAGAATGTGCGAGAGATTTTATTTGCTTTGATTCCTATGATGGTATCATTATTGTTTGTGATGCTGTATGTTTAGAACGCAATTTGAATCTGGTCTTACAGATTTTATCTTTCACAAATCGCGTCATTTTGGTTGTGAATTTATTAGATGAAGCTAAAAAGAAAAAAATAAGGATCGATTTAAAAAAACTATCGCAAATATTAAAAGTCCCTGTCATTGGAATGAGTGCTAGAGAAAAGAAAGGACTAACTGAATTAAAAGAAACAATGAAATATTTCCAACCATCAGAAGAAGTTTTTTCCTTTCCTTATCCAGAAAAGTGGCAATTTGCGATTGATGAAATTGCGCAAACACTCGTGCCAAGTAAAGTGCATAAAACAGGAATTGCTAGTCTCATTTTAATGGGAGATCCCACTTTAAAAACACAACTTATCGATACTTATGGAACGTCTAAAACATTAACAGCACTCGAAAAGGTGAAACAAAAATTACTGGATTTCGATGTGACTGAAAAAGAAATCACCGATGGTATGACTTATCATTCCATTATGCAAGGAGAAAAGATAGGAACATCCGTGACGATAGAAGAAGATTCCTCTTGGAAACAGAAAGAGCGAAAATGGGATCATCTTTTTACGAGTAAACGAACGGGGATCCCGATTATGTTATTATTATTGATGCTTATTTTCTGGCTAACGATTACAGGTGCCAATTATCCGTCCGATTTATTGTTTTCGTGGTTTCAATCGCTTGGAAATTGGTTGACTGAAACATTGACGGTATTACATATGCCACCAACATTGCTTTCCTTTTTTCTAGATGGAGTTTACCGTGTATTGACATGGATTGTTTCTGTTATGTTACCACCAATGACGATCTTTTTCCCATTATTTACCTTATTAGAGGATTTGGGATATCTGCCACGGATTGCTTTTAATCTCGATCGTTGCTTTAAAAAATGTCATGCCTGTGGCAAACAGGCATTGACGATGTGTATGGGCTTCGGTTGTAATGCGGTTGGGGTGACGGGTGCCCGTATTATCGATTCTAAGCGCGAAAGACTACTCGCCATATTAACCAATAGTTTTGTTCCTTGTAATGGCCGTTTTCCGACGATGATTGCTATCATTACCATGTTTTTTGTTGGTTTTCAAGGAGATGTTGTCGCATCTTTCACTACAGTCTTTCTGTTAACTATTTTGATTTTGTTGGGCATTGGTATGACCTTTCTCGTATCGAAGTTATTAACGAAAACGATTTTAAAAGGAGAACCTTCTTCTTTTACACTAGAGTTACCTCCATATCGTAGGCCACAGGTACTGAAAGTCATCATCCGTTCTATTTTTGATCGTACGTTATCTGTTTTAGGAAGAGCCGTTGTTGTGGCCATTCCGGCAGGAATGTTAATTTGGTTTTGTGCCAATATTACCATTGGAAATCATACTATTTTAATGCATTTGACAAATCTGTTAGATCCTTTTGGTAAAATAATTGGGCTGGATGGAGCCATTTTACTTGCTTTTCTTCTAGGCTTTCCAGCCAATGAAATTGTCATTCCTATTTTAATCATGATTTATTTGGAAACCGGAAGCATCGTGGATTTTTCTAATCTAGCCGCTTTAAAAACCCTTTTGATAGATCATGGTTGGACGACATTAACGGCGATCAATATGCTTATTTTATGTTTGTTTCATTTCCCATGTTCGACTACTTGCCTTACGATTAAAAAAGAAACCGGAAGCTGGAAGTGGGTGATCTTATCCATTTTATTACCACTTGCCATTGGTATTCTCCTTTGTCTCATGACGACCTTTCTTTTTTCTTTCTTTTAAAATGCTTTTCTAGAAGAAACAATCTATGGTATACTAGTTGCGAATGGAAGTGAAAGCATGAAGAAGTTATTATTTCTAGCCTTGATATGGATGATGACTTTGATACCAACGAATGTGTATGCCGAAAACGAAGTGCATATTTACTGGTTTCATAGTAATACTTGTCATCATTGTCAGGAAGAGTCTATTTGGTTAGAGAAAATGCAACAAAAATATGCCAATATTGTGTTACACAGTTATGAGGTTGGTACGGAAGAAAACTATAATCTCATGCAAAAAGCCAAAGAACTTTATGGCGTTTCCGGTAGGGGAGTTCCATTTACTGTGATTGGTGGAGAAGACTTTTATGGTTATAATGCATCTTTTGCTGATCGGATGGAAAAAGCCATTATTACATATTCCAATCGTGCTTATGATGATCTTATTGGATCCTATTTAAACGGAGAGGAAACAGTAACGATCGGTGAAAATTTATTAACGGAAGAAGAAGTGAGTAGTGAAGTCGAAGTGGTCGATCAAAATCGTGCCAATCAACAAATTTGGATTCCTCTTGCGATCGTCGGTGGTGTCGGGGCAGTATCTGCAATCATCCTCTTTCTCTTATATCAAAGGAAAAAAAGACATGGAATTTAGTAAAGAAGTAGAAAGAAGTATCATCACCAAATATCGAAAGTTTATATTTTCACCACTGGTCAAAGCCATTCGCACCTATGAATTGATTTCTCCGGGCGATAGGATCGCGGTTTGTATGTCGGGAGGAAAAGATTCTTTTCTTTTAGCAAAATGTATGCAGGAGTTACATCGGCACGGGAACATTCCATTCGAAGTCAAATTTTTAGTCATGGATCCAGGTTATACCAAAGAAAACCGGCAGCAAATAGAAGAAAATGCACGTCTATTGGATATTCCGATTACCATTTTTGAAAGTAATATTTTTCAATCGATCGAGGCCATCAAGGATTCTCCTTGTTACTTATGTGCTAGAATGCGAAGAGGAAATCTTTATGCCTTTGCCAAAGAATTAGGATGCAATAAAATTGCCTTGGGGCACCATTTTGACGATGTGATTGAGACTATTTTGATGAGCACTTTATATGGTGGAGAATTTAAAACGATGATGCCTAAACTGCACAGCCAAAACTTTCCTGGTATAGAGTTGATCCGTCCTTTATATCTCGTCAAAGAAGAATCAATCATTTCATGGGCAAAACACAATCACTTAACCTTTCTGAATTGTGCTTGTCGCATGACTGAAGAATTAGATCCTGAGAAAGAATCACGTTCGAAACGAAAAGAAATCAAAAACTTAATTCAAGAACTGCGAAAGAAAAGTCCCTATATTGAAATGAATTTGTTTCGCAGTGTGGAAAATGTCAATCTCGATACTTTAATTTCTTACCACAAAAAGGATGAATATCATCACTTTCTAGATGATTATTAAAAGAAAAATATTCGATTTGGAATATTTTTTTTTCATGCGTCGTAAACTAACAATAGGAGGTTCCTATGAAAAAAAATTGGTTTTATAAGTTGTTGATTGTGTTATTACCGTTAATCGGAGGAGGTATCATTGCCCTTTTTTTGAATTTTGATTTTTATGCAACTTTAACCAAACCACCACTTGCCCCACCACGGATTCTATTTCCTATTGCTTGGAGTATTCTCTACTTGCTAATGGGAATTACCTTTCTTGCAATCAAGGAGAAAAAAGATGCAACTTTACAAAATCTTTTTTTAATACAATTATTTGTGAATTATTTATGGCCCATTGTCTTTTTTCTATTAGAAAGTTTACTCGGGGCCTTTATCATAATTGTTCTTTTAGATGTGTTGGTTCTAATCTGGATCATTGATTTATCGCGCAAAGAAAGACTCCAAGCATATCTACAAATTCCATATTTTCTATGGTTATTATTTGCCACTTATTTGAATTTTTCATTGTTGCTCCTCAATTGATTCTTTTCATTTTTGTAGTAATCTGTTATACTCTAAGTAGAAATACTTAGTGTTTTGAAATGGAGGAAAGATGAGAAAAGTGGGGATATTATTAGGCATTTTCATTATTTTAGGTTGTTTTTTAGGAAGTATATTTTATCCAGGAGTTAATATTCACATGACGCTGGAAGAAAGAGTAAATCAAATGTTAGAAGAGATGACCATCGAAGAAAAAATAGGGCAAATGATTTTTGTTTCTTTTCGCTACCCAGAATTAAACAAAGTGATGCGCGGGAATTTAACGACTGTACAACCAGGTGGTTTTATTTTATTTAAAGAAAACGTCAATACTTGTCAATCGACGAAGGATTTGATTCAAGAAATTCAATCGTTTGTCGATGTGCCAATGTTTTTTGGCATTGACCAAGAAGGAGGAAGAGTCCAAAGAATCAAAGATATGGAAGATTGTAATATTTTAACGGTTCCACCAATGTATGACGTGGGAAAAACCAATCGTCCAGAGCTTTCATATCAAGTAGGAACAGTGTTAGGAGAAGAATTAAAACCATTTGGTATCAATTTAGATTTTGCACCATCATTGGATATTTTTTCAAATTCTGAAAATACAGTGATTGGTAATCGAGCTTTTGGTACAGATGCCGATACAGTGATTCGGATGGGATTACCGATGATTGATGGATTACAAGATGCAGGAATCATTCCAGTGGTAAAACATTTTCCAGGACATGGAGATACCACGGAAGATTCGCATACGACTTTACCTGTGGTTAATAAAAGTAAAGAAGAATTACTTGCCAATGAATTGAAACCATTTCAAGCGGCCATCGAAAAAAACGTACCAATGATGATGGTGGCACATATTGCTCTTCCACAATTGACAAATGATTTAACGCCAGCGTCTTTATCGAAAGAAATTATCACAAATCTGTTGAAAGAAGAGATGGGCTATCAAGGAATTGTTATTACTGATGCACTTGATATGAAGGCCATTACGGATCAATATAGCACCGAAGAAAGTGTTTTGATGGCGATCGATGCTGGCGTTGATATTTTATTGATGCCACCGGAAAGTAGAGAAGCCCAAAATGCGATGATGAAAGCTTATCAAAACAAAACATTAACGGAAAAACGAATCGATCAATCCGTATCGAAAATATTGACATTAAAATATCAGATGGGCTTTTTTGATACAACCCTTTTGCCGGATTTTACGACAATCGATACCACTCGCCATCAACAAATCTTAGACCAAGTGAAAAGTTGAAAAAACTTTTCTTTTTTTTTAAGAAAATTTCTTTTTTTCTGTTTATATTATAAT
>CANTWQ010000118.1 GCA_947853365.1 uncultured Bacilli bacterium | reverse complement strand
TCATAAAACACCTCAAAAAAGATAAAGAATATAGCCTATCCTATATTCCCATTATAACGAAAAGATTACCAAAAGTAAATCAATTTTCAAAACTAAATGCTCCGACAACACGAGCCGTACCGCCAAATAAGGAATAATTCTCAAAACGAACTCCATAATAGCCACTCGCATTGGCTACACAATAATTTTGATCGGTCAAATACCCAGAATAATTCGATGGCTGACTACAATTGATAGTATAATCGGCATCCGAGCGAGTTGGAGCATTTGGAGCCTTAAAATCTATCACATATTGTCTATCGCCACTAAAATTCAATGATTTTAAAGCACCAATTTTAGTTCGATCGTACCCACTACTGCCAATTGCATATACATCAATTTTATCACCATGGCCAGAACCCGCTTCTAATCGAACACGAATATATCGAAATTTAGTAGGAAGCACACCAGAATCATCTAATGGAAACTGCACCTGTTCATAACTTCCTCCCAATGTAGGTAAATCCGCATTAAACTCATATCTGATTGCGCGCGGTGAAATGCCCGCAGCAGATGCATCTGAATAACCCAAGAAGAAACAACATGTAATAATCAAAAAGATAGAAACAAATTTTAATTGTTTTTTCATTTTTCCTCCATAACAATCATATTTATAAAAAGCGCTTTCTATCATTTTCACAATTACATATTACCATAAAAGTATATTATTTTTTTAAATTTCTGTAACTTGTCGTTTTATGTCCTTTTTTGGTAATTTTAAAAATAAAAGCATCTGATTTCAACTAAGTTGATTTCAGATGCGACTCCAATTTAAGGGAAACATCTGATTACAGCAATCAAATGTATCCTTTCTTATTGTATGAAGATTCCTTCATCCACATTCATCATAGCACAAAAAGAATATTTTTACAACAATTTCACCTATTCTTCTCTTTCTAATTCATCCAAGTAGGATTGAAATTCTTCTGGAAGAGGCGCTTCAAATGTCAGATGTTCCTTTGTTTTCGGATGAGCAAAAGAGATTTTTTTAGAATGTAGAAACTGACCAAAAGCCGTGGTCTTTTTTTGTTTTCCATAAAGTGGGTCATTGTAAATCGGGTACCCAATATAAGCCATATGAACCCGAATTTGATGGGTTCTACCCGTGTCCAATTGACATAATATTAAGGTCTTGTTGTTCTTAGGAAAACGCTTTAACACTTTAAAATGTGTGATGGCAGGCTTGCTATTTTCATCGGTTACTTTCATTTTCAAACGATCATTAGGATCTCTACCAATGGGGCAATCGATCGTTCCGGTATCATGTAAAATCAGTCCATCGACCAAAGCAAGATAAATACGTTCTACCTCTTTATCGCGGATCATATGCGATAAAACATCTAACATTTCACTCGTTTTGGCAACCATCATAACACCAGAAGTATCTTTATCCAAACGATGAACGATTCCCGGCCGCAGATTTTCTCTTACTTGATCAATCTGCCAATGAAAAAGAAGAGCATTCACCAACGTCCCCGTATCATTACCTGGTGCAGGATGAACCACCATACCTGATGGCTTATCAATGACCATCAAAAAAGCATCTTCAAAAAGAATAGAAAGTGGAATGTTCTCGGCTTCGACCGTCGGAGCAAAATCCAATTCACTATCGACAACTACAACCGATCCCACAGGTAATTTGTGACTTGCCATCACTGCCTTACCATTCCATAAAATTTTTCCTTGGTCGATTAACTTTTGAACCTTACTTCGACTAATGCCTAATTCATCTTTTAAATAAGCATCCAGTCGCACATTATCTTTTTTGATTTCGACGTTCATATATTTCACTTCCTATCATGTCCACTAACATCAATATCAATCCCCCTACGATTGCCATATCCGCAAAATTAAAAATCGGAAAATGATAATCAAAGATCGTAAACGATAAATAGTCAATCACATACTGATGAACCAAACGATCAAAGGCATTTCCTAAAATACCACCGATCAACAAACTATAACAAATCACTTCTAATTTCTTTTTGGGTGGATGTTTTCTTAAATAAACAAAGAAGGCTCCCAGGAAAATAAGAGAAGCAAGGAATAACAATCCCGTTGCATTCTGAAACAGCCCCCATGCACCTCCGGTATTCCGAATATATGTAATATCGAAAAACTGTGACACGACGGAAATGACTTCTCCTTCATAAAGGCTATGAACAATTCCAAATTTCACAGCCTGATCAATCAAGAAAACAACACAAGATAAAAACAAAAGAAGCATGTGCATCACCTTTCTTATTATACCAAAAAAAGAAGACTACATCTAGTCATTCATTGCACAAGTATAGCCTAACTCTTCATAATGCTCTAAAACTTCTTGTTGATCCATATCCAGTGTCAATACACTCGTAATTCCGGCTTCATCTTTCGCAGCCTGATCCACTTCTTCGAAATTCGTTTCTTCTTCCATGGCCAGTGTATTCTCTTCTAGATTACAAGTAATTGTTGAACCACCGTATTCTTTGGCTTGCGATTGTAAGATAGTACAAGCAATCATATCACTTTGTAACATTTGTTCTCCATTTTCATTACTAGCCGTATAATTACTTCGACTATGCATTGCTTTTAACAATTGATCCGTAAAGGTAAAATCGATCGATACACTTCCTGTAATACCGTTTGCCTCATCGTTTTGATTCAAGGTACAAGTATAATTTGTCGATACTGCTTCTGCATTAGGAGTCGCTGTCGGTTCACTACTTGGTGATGGCGAAGCCGTCGGTGTTTCCGTTGGTGTATTTTGTTCTTCGCTATGACGCCAGTTTTCCACAAATCTTTGAATGTCTGGCAAGAAAAAAATAAAGGCAAGTAATAATACAAACGAGAGTACAAGTCCAATCGTTTTTCCTTTAGAACTTTTTTGAGGCGATTCTGGTGATGCTGGTGATACTGTCCCTTCATCAGGATGAGGAGGCTCTTTTTCCGTAGGCATAGAATCTCCCGGCTGGCTATTCACCTGACTACTTTCATTGGCCAGGGGATTGGGATTGGTAGAAGGTGCAGTAAAGCCATGATCGACACCCGTCTGTGACGTATCATTAGAAGCAGTTGTTGGTGGTTCTACTGCCGCTACCGAACCATTCGTATCCGTTTCTGGAACCTGTTGAGGATTATTTTCTTCTTTGGCAGAAACCAAATCCCCTTCTGTCTTTGGTGTTCCATCATTCGTATGTTCTTCCGATGGCGCATTGGTTTCCATATTTTCTGGTGGTTTATAAGTATACATCGAAGCATCCATTTGTGGTGCCTCTTCACCACCCCATTTTAATCCATAATCTTCATTTTCCGTCGATTGTGTTTCTTTTTTCTCTTCATTCATCGTCTAAACACCTTCCTATTCTATAACCATTATAACAAGAAACGAATCAAAAAAAAAGACCTTTCGGTTATTTCTTGGCATCGGCCTTCTTTCTTAGCTCCGTATTCAAAATCTTTTTCCGTAAACGAATCGATACCGGTGTAATCTCGACATATTCATCATTATTGATATAATCGAGTGCATATTCCAACGGAATGGGTCTTGGACGTTTTAATACAACCGTATGATCACTACCAGCAGCCCGCATATTCGTCAACTGTTTTCCTTTGACAACATTGACAGCCAAATCGTTAGGACGATTACATTCTCCAACGATCATTCCTTCGTACACTTCTGTTCCCGGTTCAATAAACATCACACCACGGTCTTCCAAATTACCAATAGCATAAGCTGTACTCTTTCCAGTATCCGAAGAAACCAAAACACCCAGTGGTCGTTCACCAATGACAACATTCTCATAAGGACGATACTCCTTAAAAGAATGATTGATAATGCCATATCCTTTGGTTAATGTCATAAAGTTGGTCATAAAACCAATCAAGCCCCGCGACGGAATGGTATATTGTAATCTTGCTTGACCATTGATGTTCGTCATATTCTCTAAAATAGCTCCACGCATTCCAAGTTGCTCAATCACAGATCCAACACTTTCTTCTGGTATTTCAATTTGTAAATCTTCAAACGGCTCCATTTTGACACCATTTTCTTCTTTGATAATAACACGTGGTTTCGATACTTGTAATTCAAATCCTTCACGGCGCATATTTTCGATCAAAATACCAAGATGAAGTTCACCCCGTCCTGAAACCAAAAAGGATTCACTATCATTTGGCTCGACTTTCAAGCTAACATCCCGTTGCGTTTCCTTATATAAACGATCTTCAATCTGTCTAGCCGTCAATAACTTTCCTTCTTTTCCGACAAACGGACTTGTATTGACACCAAACGTCATCTGTAATGTCGGTTCATCGATACGTAAAATAGGAAGCGGATAATGTTCCCCTTGATTACAGAGAGTTTCGCCAACAGAAATATCAGATAACCCTGCAACGGCAACGATATCGCCCGCTTCAGCACTTTCAATTTCTAATCGCTTCATTCCTAAAAAACCAAATAATTTTTGGACACGGAAGTTTTTCACAGATCCATCGAGACGAATACAACTTACCATTTGCCCTACTTTGATCGTTCCGTTATGCACCCGACCAATACCAATTCGGCCAACAAAATCATTGTAATCAAGTAATGCTGGTTGAAATTGGAGTGGTGCATTTTTATCACCCGTTGGTGCCGGAATTTCACTGATAATCAAATCCAAAAGTTCATGAAATCCTGGTGTTTGAGTACGAAGATCAGGATCTAAACTGCAAGTACCATTCAACGCAGACGCATAGACGACTGGAAAATCAAGTTGATCTTCATCAGCCCCCAAATCAATAAATAAATCCAATACTTCATCCACAACTTGTTGACATCTTGCACTTGGTTTATCCACTTTGTTAATAACAACGATTGGTTTTGCTCCCGCTTCAAATGCTTTTTTGAGTACAAAGCGTGTCTGAGGCATTGTACCTTCATAGGCATCAACCACCAAAATCACACCATCAACCATATTCATAATACGCTCTACTTCGCCACCAAAATCCGCATGTCCTGGTGTATCCAAAATATTGATACGATAGCCACGATAATCTAGTGCTGTCGTTTTCGCCAGAATCGTAATACCCCTTTCCTTTTCAATAGCATTCGAATCCATCGTTACATTAGAAGTATCTTCATTCTCCCGAAACATCCCACTTGTTTTCAAAATCTCATCGACCAAAGTTGTTTTTCCATGATCGACATGGGCAATAATTGCTACATTTCTCTTTTGCATATATATCACTTCTCCCTAACCAAATCTTAACGATTATAACACAAAATCAAAGAAAAAGAAAGAAAATATTTTCTCTTTCCCTACTTTTCTTGAAAATTTCGCCTATGATATACCTTTCTCCCCGTTGGCATCCAACCATTTGATCTTTCGCATCGTCTTCTTTCGTTGAAACATTCCATCATCCGCCGAAACAGATACGATCCCGTGTTTCTTTTCTTCCTTTTGCATCAAATTTTGATAAAAAGATAAGATAGACTGTTCTCCTGCCTCCGAAAAAGGATGCTCATTTAAAATTTTCTGCCACCGTTTTGTCCGTTTCAGACGTAAATGTACATTACGATACTCTGTCATATAATGCGAAATAGCCATTCCACCAACCAAAGTCGATACTGCCAAAAAAGGAACCACCACTGGTTGATACGCTTGGGTAATCACGACCCCCGTCAAAGTTCCTAAAGAAAAAGCCCCATAACCTGATAATAACCATCCCAAATGATCCTTTTGTAATTCCAGTCTTTGTATGCGATACACTACTTCCTGCTTTTCCCGAATAAAAGTTTTTTTTAGTTCATTTTCTATCATAAATATTTTGTCATTCTCCTTTGAAATGTAGTATCTAGTATAACACCATTTTGATAAAAGAAAAAGAATTTGTTTAAATCTCATCAAAAGATCTCATAATGACAATGGTGAAAATAATGAAAAAAGAAGCCCTTTGGTGTGAAACTAAACGCAAAAAAACATTTCCATCCTTAAAGACAGGAATCAAAACAGATATTCTAATTATCGGTGGAGGAATGGTTGGTATTTCGCTTGCCTTAGAACTAGAAAAAGAAAAGAAAAATTATATTTTAATAGAAGCCGATCAGATTGGCCATGGTGTTACAGGACATTCCACAGGCAAATTAACATTTTTACAAGAAGCAAATCTCGTCGATATCGAAAAAGCATTCGGTCAAGAAAAGACCGATCTTTATCTAAAAAGTCAACAAGATGCCATCGATATTGTTACCAAAAATATCATCGATTACCACATTGATTGTAACTTTGAAAGTACCACTTCGATTACTTTTACAAACGACTATCAAGAAATACCAAAATTACGAAAATTAGAAACCATTCTAGAAAGAAATAATATTCCTTATCATATGATCAATCAAGAAAAAGATCCCGAAATGCTTTATGGTGTATCAGTCAAAAATACCGCGGTTTTTCATCCTGTCAAATATTTAGAAGGAATCCTTCCCTTTCTAAAAGGAAAAATATTCGAACATACCAAAGCCATACAATATCAAAAACGAGAATTTGATTATCTCGTCAATACCGAAGAAGGCTACATCATCGCCAAAACGATCGTCTTTACTTGTCATTATCCTTTCTTTACCATTCCCGGACTGATACCTTTTAAAACCCATATCGAGCGAAGCTATTTATGCAGCTTTACCGTAGATAAAGCAAAATCCATCAGTGTCATCAACACCAAAATACCTACGATTTCTTATCGATATCATCGGGATCGTAAAGATTACATGATCTATCTTAGAAACTCTCATCGTCTAGGTCAAGATCTAGATTACGAGCACAACTATCAAGAACTAATCAAGAAAGCCCCCACGAAAAACATCGATTATATCTGGCAAAATCAAGATGTGATGACCGAAGATCATCTACCGTTAATCGGCCCCATCGAAAAAGGAAATCACCATCTACTCTTCGCCACTGGTTTTAACACCTGGGGTATGACCAACGGTCCCTTAGCAGCCCAAATTTTAAAAGATATGATTTTAGAAAAAGAGAATCCCTATCAAACACTCTTTCTGCCAAACCGAGGCATTTCTCTAGAAAAAATTAAAAATTTTATGATTGATACCTTCTATAGTGGAAAAAACTACATCATTTCCAAACGAAAAAACTACTACTCCTTCTACCTCGATAAAGTAAAAATAGAACATCTAGAAGGAAAAAAAGTAGGTATTTATTTAGATGAAAATGAAAAAATGCACATTGTCTGTACCACTTGTCCCCACCTCGGATGTGGTCTTACCTTCAATACCTTCATGAAGACATGGGATTGTCCATGTCATGGCTCCAGATTTACGATGGAAGGCAAATGGATCGAAGGACCTAGTACGAAAAACATCAACATTGACTAGGGCTTTTTTTTCGTTTTTGATACCATTCTTTGATCTTTTTTACAAAATAAGAAACAACCAAAAGTATGATTAAAATACGAATAGGCACCTTTAACTTAGAAACATATGTCGATAAGATAGTCCAATTGTTACCGAGCGCATAACCGACATAAACAAAAGCAAACGTCCACGGAATACTACCTAATGTCGTATAGAGTACAAACTTCCAAAACGGAAGTCGCATAATGCCAATTGGTAAAGAGATTAGCGTACGAACAATAGGAAAATTACGAGCCACAAAGGCTGAAAATAAACCATAACGATGAAACCAAGAATCACTTTTTTCCAAATCTTCTGTTTTCATGAAAAAATATTTTCCATACTTATGAACAAACGGTTTTCCCCCATAATAACCCATCGCATAAATCACAATAGCACAAAAAACACTGCCCAAAAGTCCCACTAAGAAACTGAGCCAAAAAGAAAAGATACCACGGGCTGCCAAAATACCCCCCGTTGCTAAAATCAGTTCGGATGGAATAATGATAATCACGGCTTCTAACACCATACCTAAAAACATACCAAAATAACCAAAATCACGCATTAAATCAACAACATATGCATCCATCTTACCACCTATTAAAATATATGCCATGAGTAAAATTGATTAGAACTATGGCCAAGAAAAGAAAAAGAAAACAACACCTCTCGTTGACAAACCACATAAATCCTTTTATAATAATCTCATCAATTGCATTTGACGAAGGAAAAGTACAATACCGATCCATCTAGTGAGTTCCTGGTAAGTGAAAAGGAAACGGCTCTGGGTATTGGAACGCGCCTTCTAGCAAGAACCGCAAAGACATTGCGTTATCAAAGAAAGTGATAGTATTTTACTATAAGTAAGGTGGTACCGAGGATGTTTTCTCCCTTACAGATAGTAAAATACTTTTTTTAAGGAGGAAATATCATGTACAAACAAGAATTAGAACAAATACTAACCCAAGCGTATCAAAAGGCAGGCTATGATGATACGGCCCGTGTGATCATCTCCAACCGCAAAGATTTATGTGATTATCAATCAGATGATAGTTTTCAACTGGCCAAAAAATACCATCAAAGTCCAATGACCATTGCCAGTTTGATCCAACAAGAATT
>CANTWQ010000117.1 GCA_947853365.1 uncultured Bacilli bacterium | reverse complement strand
AAATACGGAAATATAAAATGTGTAAAAAAAAGTGTCCTAAAACTTGACATAAGTCCAATATAAGTATTTTTGAAGTTCAGAGTCGTTTGTATCGTAATTTAAATCGGTCATCGTTTCCATAATTAGTTTTTGAATTTGTTCTTTCATTTTTCCACTCCTTCGTTTATCTTATCTATAGTATAACAAAATTTATCTGTGTGTTGCATTCTATATTGTAAATACATGAAATTAGAATAAATGAATGTTATTTGCTTTTTCCACATAAAAAGGTTACGAATGAGTAACCTTTTCCTCTTGTCTTATTCTTTTTTGGTATCTGTATGTCCTTTAATTCCATATTTTTTAGAAATTGGATCTTTGAACATAAAATTTTTAAATGGTAATAGAGTGGATGTCATATAAATACCAAATATGATGAATAATAATATGATGCTTAAGTAATTGTATATAAAGTCAAGAGAATCTAAGCCAATGATATAGTAAAAAATAGATTGCGCAACGATAATTACCACATAAAATGATAAGATGTCGATTGCTAAGATATTCTTTTTGGTGAATTTGGTATAGGTATAAAAAATGGTAGGCATCACGATAATGATAGATAACAGACTTAATGCTTTTGCAATAAAATAATTATCTGATGTTCCATAAATGAACCCATCATATAAACTCCATAATAATGTTGGCGTAAGTGCTAGTTTGATGTGTTCCCAAGTACTTTCGTTTACTGCAGCAACTAATGCAACGTATTTATTATGATGACTGAAATCGTATAAGAAATGTAAAAGTGTTCCAACTACACTAATGATGAAAATACTAATCCACATAAGCTTCATCCTCTTTTTCTAACCTATGATACTATGATTGTATCATATTTTTGCAAATAGGGATAGCATTGTAAAAGTTATGGATCTGTATTTAATCGAATGACTGAAATTTCGTTGTTGCTAAAGATGAAACCGCTATTTTCTGCTATTACATTTAAAGTGACTGGTGGATTTGTAACAGAAATGGTAGAGTGAAAGCTAATGGTTGTGGCATCGGATGCATTTGCGAATTGATCTCTTGCCACTCCCATATTGGCAATGGTCCCATTGATGGTTAGATAAATACTGATGGAAGCGGGTAAAGTTGTATTCGGTAGTGGTCCAACAGTTGCATGAAATAGAATAAGGTAGACACCACTTTCGTTAATGGTAATGTCTGCAGAATTCATGGCATGTGTGATTGCATTTCCTACGACCAAAGAATTGGTATAGAAGGTGAGTGGTTGGTTGGCACTGGTTGGTTGTGGAGCCGGATCGACAGCGGATAGTAATTCTGTTGGTGCTGTACTTCCGGTTGGACCCGTTGGACCGGTAGATCCAGTAGGTCCTGTTGCACCAGTAGTTCCCGTAGGTCCGGTTGGTCCAGTAGGACCCGTTGGACCGGTAGATCCAGTAGGTCCTGTTGGTCCCGTTGCTCCTGTTGGCCCGGTTGGTCCAGTAGGTCCTGTTGTGCCAGTTGCACCGGTTGGACCAATAGGCCCTGTGGGGCCATTACCTGGGGGTCCCATTGGGCCTGTGGGACCTGTAGGGCCATTGATGTAGCAAAAGGGATTTCGTCCTTGATAGATTTCTTTCATTTGGTTTTCTCCTTTCTAGATATTATATGTGAACTGGTGAAATCTTCAATATAACAGAAAGCAGACTTTTTGAAGAGTCCGCTTTTTATCATTGAGATCATTGATTCATTTTTGGCCGTTTTGTTTTATGGCTTCTTTTATTATTTTTTGATTCTCTTTTAATCTTTTATTGTGGGGATTATATTGAATTGCTTTATTGATCCATGAGAATGCTTCTTCCCATTTTCCTTGGTAGAAGCAACTGAGTGATAATAAGTCGTAAGGAGTTTCGTCCCAGCTGAATACTTCGTTGATGTATGTTTTTTCCTTCTTGGTAATGGCAAGAGCTAACGAAGTATAGACTTCTACTTCTTTCCAGTTTTCTAATTCATAATATAGTAGTGCTAATTCCATATAAGGATCCCGTAAATAAGGAGCTTCGTGTATGGCTTTTTGTAACCACATTTCGGCCTCGTCATATCGTTTTAAGTATTTGTAACATCTGGCAATAAAACGCATGGAAGCACATCGTTCGTCTTTCCATGTTGCTTTTGGTAAATGAAGATGTCGAATGAGTGTATCAATTGCTTCTTGGTAACGTCCATAATACATGTATTCACGTCCCAGATAATGCATGTTACGGTCATCTTCTGGATCTTCTAAAACAGATAATTCTAAAAGTGGAAGATAACTTTTTCTTGATTTCGTAGTGTCTGGATAATGGTTTACAGTAATCAGATTTGTCGTTACTTTCTGCTCTATGTCACCATGGTATGTTAACACTTCATGTACGGGATGTGTCCAAGTGTATCCATGACGTGCATGGATTTTTTCAATATAAAAGTTGACGGCGGGAGTTCCAAGTTCATTAAAACTCCAGTTATAATTATAAGATAGGCGAGTAGTATCTTTTTGCCATAAAGTTTCTAGTGTTTTTCTCCATCCTGGAAGGAACACTTCATCAAGATCAATACATACACAGATATCTGTATCTTCGCGTACTAATTTTAAAGACTCATTTCGTGCGACATCAAAGCGCCATGGATCAATTATTTTCTGTGTCACATGAACGCCACGTTCTTGCAGCCGTTTTACTGTTTCGTCGCTAGAACCTGTATCAAGTACATAGATAGCATCTGCTTCTTGCACAGAATTAACCCAACGATCGACGAATTGTTCTTCGTTTTTAGAAATTGCGTATACACAAACTTTATATTTGCCCATGATAATCTCCTATTTTTTAATCTTGTGCATTTCGAATCACTGAAATAGATCCTGAATAATTTCCATTTTTAACTAATTGAAATGGGATTGTGGAACTGTTCATGAGACGGAATGTACTTCCGGCAGTAGCGTTAAATACTGCATTTCCACTGATGGTTGCTGTGGCATTTTGTGCAAGTGAATTATGCGATGATGATGACGATATGAGTATTGGTGATGGCGTTACCTGATTTAGAGTAATGACGATTGGTGCCGTTGAAGCTGTAGATGCTTCATAACCGCTTTTGTTTTGGGCATTAACCCACCAATGGATCAGATATTGCCCTGGTTGTAAAACCGTAAAGACCCCATTTTCCGGATTATAATTGATATTGCTACTTAAATTGGTTGTAGTAAATAAAATTGGCGAAGTTGTGTTTACGGTATTGGTAGATTCATCGTGGGCCATTAAGGCTGCAGTTGTAATCGCAGATGTCGGTCCCGTAGGCCCGGTTGGTCCAGTTGGTCCCGTTGGGCCAGTGATACCGGTTGCTCCTGTAGGTCCTGTTAATCCTGTTGGTCCTGTTGGTCCGGTAGGTCCTCCGGCTGGTCCGGTTGGTCCCGTCGGTCCGATTGGTCCTGGAAATCCCATTGGTCCCATTGGTCCTGTCGGTCCGATTGCTCCAGCTGGTCCGGTTGGTCCAACGGCATAACAAAATGTTGGAAAGAAGCGACGATTCTCGTTTTCTCTACAATCATCATTTTGATTTTGATACATTTTATTCCTCCTTTCAAGAGTAATATATGAACCTCTTACAACTTTACACAGGATAAAAACCATAGAAAAAAGAAATAAAGTAAAAATCTTACTGTCAAATGATAATATTTCTCATTAAAAACATTGACTTTGTGATATACTAATTTTGTACAGAATAAAGGAGGAGATTCAAGTGAAAGAAGAATGGAGAGGTTTCCAAGAAGGAGATTGGTGTCATGAAGTAAACGTTCGTGATTTCATCAAAAAAAATTATACTCCTTACGAAGAGGATGAAAGTTTTCTTTCTTCGTCAACGGAAAAGACGAAACGTGTTTGGTCTATCTGTGAAGATTTATTAAAAGAAGAATTAAAAAAGCATGTATTAGACATTGATACGGATCATATGTCTGGAATTGATGCTTTTGATGCAGGATATATTGATAAAGAAAATGAGGTAATTGTCGGATTACAAACGGATGCTCCGTTAAAACGGATTGTAAATCCTTATGGTGGCATTCGTATGGTTTATCAAGAGTTAGATGCTTATGGATATCATTTGAATAAAGATGTGGATCATTATTTTAATCTTTATCGAAAAACACACAATCAAGGTGTATTTGATGCTTATACGGATCAAATTCGCATCTGTCGGCATGTGGGATTATTAACTGGACTTCCGGATGCTTATGGACGAGGTCGTATTATTGGTGATTATCGTCGTGTTGCTTTATACGGAATTGATTATTTGATGGAAGA
>CANTWQ010000116.1 GCA_947853365.1 uncultured Bacilli bacterium | reverse complement strand
TTGTGCTCGCCCCAGGAGCCTGATAAGGAATGAAAAGCGAGGTTCCCTTTCGCTCTTTGACTTGTAGGAAGAGAGTAGATAATAGAAGACTATGAAAGAAGGCATGATGATGCCCTCTTTTTTGTTTAGGTGGTTGTGTAAATTTTCTTTTGGGAATTTCATGAATTTGTTTCTTTTGGGGGTGTTTCGTGTTATAATTTTTATGATAGTATACTTATAGAATAGTAAAGGGTGATGATATGTACGATTTGGGAAAACAATTTCAAATGGATATGGAGAATGCAAAGGCAAGTCCTAGGGCTGTTTTGCAGGGACAACGTTATCGCTTTACTGTGCTGTCGGAACGTTTGATTCGTATGGAATATCATCCAGAAGGATTGTTTATTGATGCCCCAAGTCAGTTTGCTATTTTTCGTAACTTTGAGGTTCCTTCTTTCGATGTGAAACAGGATGCGACTTATCTGGTTGTTCGTACAAAATATTTTGAAATGGAATATCAAAAGGAAAAACCGTTTGTAGCATCAAAAGTAGTTCCTATGAATAACTTAAAAGTAACGATTACAGGGACGGATAAAGTTTGGTATTATCCTCATCCAGAGGCTCGTAATTTTTCGGGTGTGTTTACGTCGTTTGATGGTACCAATAAAGATCGCATTGCGGGAAAGAGTCTTTATTCTTTAGATGGTTTTGTTTCGTTTGATGATAGTAAGAGTTATCTTTTTGATGAAGCAGGCCTTTTAAATCCTCGGGATGGCAAAGGTCTTGATATTTATTTATTTGTTTATCAAAATGATTTTAAACTGTGTTTGGGTGATTATTTTAAATTAACGGGATATCCTCCTTTGATCCCACGTTATGCGCTTGGCAATTGGTGGTGTAAAAATACGGATTATAATGATGAAAGTCTATTGGAGTTAGCGCATGATTTTTTGAAGAATGATATTCCACTTTCGGTTTTGCTTTTAGATAAGGATTGGCATATACGAGAGGTTCCAGACAAGAAAGATGAAAAGACGGGGAAAGTTACTTATAAAAAGATTAAGTCTGGGTTTACTTTTCATCCGGAATTATTTCCAAATCCGGATGAGACAATTCAAAAATTACATGATTTGAATATTCGGGTAGGTTTGCAGGTTGATCCGGTAGATGGAATTTATCCAATCGAGCCATTTTATGAAAAAGCAAGGGAATATTTATCGGTTCCGGAAAATCAAGTGATTACTTTTGACCCGTTAAATCCAAAATTTATGGATGTTTATATGAAGTTTTTCTTACACGGTTTAGAATCGAAGGGGGTTGATTTTTTCTGGAATGATTATCAGAATACGAAAGATGGGACTTTTGGTCTTTGGACATTAAATCATTATCATTTTTTAGATCTTGCAAGAACTCCTGAAAAGCGTGGTATGTTACTTGCTCGTCCAGTTGGTCCTAGTTGCCATCGTTATCCAATCCTTTATTCTGGAGAAACGGAATCAACTTGGGAAATGTTAAGAAAAATTCCAAAGTTACATCAGGCCGCTTCGAATGCCGGTATTTCGTGGTGGAGTCATGATGTTGGCGGAAATCATGGTGGTATCGAAGATCCGGAGCTATATATCAGAAATGTTCAGTTGGGTGTTTTTAGCCCTATTTTACGGTTTCATGCGGGTCGTAGTAAATATTATAAGAGAGAACCTTGGCGTTGGGATATAAAAACGTTGAGTGTTGTCGATGATTATTTGCGGCTTCGGCATCGGTTAATTCCTTATTTGTATACGGAAGCTTATCAATATTATCAGACGGGAGTTCCGATTGTTCGTCCTCTTTATCATGAGGTTCCATGGGTTTATGATGATGATAATTATCAAAATCAATATTACTTTGGAACGGAATTTATGGTGGCTCCGATTTTATCAAAAAAAGACGTGGTGATGAATCGAACGGTACATCGGTTCTATATGCCAGAAGGAATCTGGTATGATTTTACAACTGGAAAGAAATTCCCGGGAAATAAACGATATGTTTCTTTCTATCGTGATGAAGATTATCCGGTTTTTGTTCGAAGTGGTGGCATTATTCCTTTATCTAACAAGAGTAATGAAAACAATGTGGGCAATCCAAGTGAAGTAGAAATTCATATTTTTCCGGGACAAAATAATACGTTCTATTTGTATGAAGATGATGGTGTTACTTCTCTTTATCGCGATGGCTATTATTTGAAAACGCAAATCGATTATAACTATTTGCCAAGTAATTATACACTCATTATTCGTTCGGTCGAAGGAAAAAGTGGTTTGGTTCCGGAATATCGTGATTACAAAATTCGTTTTCGCAATACCAAACAGGCGGATGATGTGATCTGTTATTTTGATTCTAGTTCGATTCCAACAACTTCTTATGTTGAAGAGACTGATTTTATTGTAGAAATCAAACATGTGCCGAGTGTTGGCCAACTGAGTTTAAATTGTAAAGGAAAGGATATTGAAATTGATGCCATTCGTTTGATCAATGATGATATTGAAAGTATTTTGATGGATCTGCAAATTGATACTTATGTCAAAGAAAGAATATCATCGATTATGTTCTCAGAACTTCCGTTAAAGAAGAAGCGAATTGAGGTAAGAAAGTTGAAAAAACAGGGCTTATCGCGTGATTATATTCAATTATTCTTAAAATTACTTGAATATATCAGTGAAATTTAATATAATAGCGTTATTCATGGAAAAGAAGTAGTAGTTACTTATCATTTGATAGAGAGTCTAGGGTGGTGAAACTAGATAGGTGAGGGTAATGAACTTGTCTTAATGGTTCCATGACGGAAGGCGTCCGTTATTACGATTATGGAAAGTGCATAGGTAACTATGAATTAAGGTGGTACCGCGGAAGATATTTCGTCCTTAAGTCTTTGACTTGGGGACGTTTTTTTAGGAGGAAAAATGGAGCAAATACTATTGTTTATCATTACTTTTTTACTTACTTATTTTCTTTATTACTTTTTTATCATTCGGAAAGAATTGGTGGAAGTAACGAGAAAAAACGGTAAGAAAAAGAAAACAATCAGAAAGCAACCTGATTGCCATAAAGTGCCGGTTGAAATTGCTTATTTGATGGGACGTTATCAAATATCATTTGTTCATATTTCTTATTCTAGTGTGTTATACACGATTGCGTGGGTTGGATCTTTGGTGATATCGATTGTCGTTACGATCATATCTTTCATTGATGGTTTTGTTTGGCAGATGTTAACGGGATTTGTTTTATTATTACCACTTACTTATGTTGCTTTTTGGCTCGTCGGTCTTTATTATCAGAAGAAGGGAAGGAAGAATTCATGAAAGAATTTGCAAGTATTGAAAAAAAATGGCAAGATTATTGGGAAAGTCATCATACGTTTCGGGCGGAAACGGGAAGTGAAAAGAAGCCTTATTATATTTTAGTGGAATTTCCCTATCCATCTGGTGCAGGGCTTCATGTGGGCCATGTGAGAAGTTATACGGCTCAGGATGCGTTGGCTAGAATGATGCGGATGCAAGGATATAATGTATTGTTCCCAATGG
>CANTWQ010000115.1 GCA_947853365.1 uncultured Bacilli bacterium | reverse complement strand
GATAATTGATATTTGGCTGTAGTTCCGGAATTGTTTTGAATCGTAAATGATAACGGTTCGTTTTGTTGTCCTATTGTATCACTTACTGGATAAGCATTATCTAAACGAATACTATTTCCTGTCTGGTTAAAAGTGACATTGAAATTTCCAAAAACCAATGCTTGCGTCTCTCCTTCTTCTCTTCTTGAAAATATGGCATAGGTTGTGCCAATTACTGCCACCAAACACAGTACTAATACCATACAACTGACAACAATCAATTTCTTTATTTTTTTCTGTTCTACTTCGTTCATATTTTTCCTTCCTTTCTTTCTTCTACGCAAAAAGACACTTTTTCAAGTGCCTCTCCTAATCGAAAAAGAAACAGGAAAAGAAGTACGAAAGTCAGTACTTCTAGAACTTATGTTTTTGTAAATCCTGCCCCCCCCCAGGGCCATTTTTCCTTGATACATAAGGCTCTCCTCCTCTATATTGATAAAATCATTTTACCAAATTTTGGTGATTTTGACTAGGCTTTTTAAGAAATTATTTTATTTAATATTTCTGCTTGTATTTCTTCTTTGGAACGAAGGCGCCCATCGACAACACACTCTATTTTGTCCCAATGATAAAGTTCAGAAAGTTCTACATATGTTTTCTCGGTATTTTGTAGATGTTCTTCGTCTTTTTCTGCTAAATCTTGGTGGCCTCGTTCTTTTGATAGTTTCATAGACATTTGATAAGGCATGTGTAGGAAAATGGTTTGATCAGGCTTTGGTAATGCCAGTAACCAATATTCTAATTTATCAATCCATTGGTACATATGAAATCTTTCATCGGGATCGCTAATCTTACTTCCTTGATGGGCCATATTAGAACTGATATAACGATCTAATATCACATAATACCCTTCTTCTAAATACTTTTCGACTTTCGGAATATTATATTTTCGATCTGCAGCATAATAAAGACAAGCAATATATGGATCGAGATGAATTCCTTCCGGGAAAAAGCAAGGGGATACTTCTTCTTTCCCTAAAATTGGTCCAGCAATAATCTTACCCGTTGGCGTATCATACATTGGAAATGACAAGTATATTACTTTCATTTTCCTATCTTGCAAATTTTTTACCAATAATTTCCCTTGTGTTGCTTTTCCCGATGAGTCACAACCTTCAAGGACAATTAGTTTTCCTTTCATTGATATCATCCTTTCTGTTTCTATTATATAATCGAACATATATTTGTGTCAAGCATAGAAAAACAGGATATTTCTACCCTATTATGTTATTGTTTTGATCAAACTTTACTAATAGACATTTCCGACTGGCCAAATAATCACACATATGGACAAAGTTTTCATACTTCGTGTGTGGTTTAGGTAATACTTCATTCCCATCATAATCTTTGGTCCAAGGGCCCATATGTGAGGCAATGGCTTTCTTTAAAAATGTTATTTCTTCCTCTGTAAAATGCAAATGTTCTTTTTGTTTTTCGATAAATTCCCCCGCTAACAAAGGATGGTCAAAACGTGTATATTGGCTTCTTTCAAAACCTAACTTAATACCATCATGAACCGCCAGTGCAATTAACATCAAGTCTTTTTCTTGGACAGTATATTTATCACCGATTGCCGGATCGTCTAACAATTCTTTTGCAATACGAATGGCGGCTTTTGTATGACGTAATAATCCTCCATCGCCCTGCGCATATTCTGGATGATATTTTCCTGTAGATGCCGCTGGAATAACGAAAAAATAATCAGGTAAGTGCTCGATCAGATACGCCAAATCTTCTCTTTTTTGGGGATCTTTGATATAAGATAATTCTATTTGAAATTGTTCTTTTTTGTTCATGCTCTACTCCTCTAAAAATCTTAAAAGAATTTCATTCGAAATATATAATTTATCTTCTGGAATATAAAAATATTCTTCCGTTTCTTTTAAGAGATGTTGTTCTAACAAATCCATTATATCATATTGTTCTTCGATCGTTGTTTGAAACTTTTCATAAAAATGTTTTTTACTCACCCCTTGTAGGGTGCGAAGACCTAATATCATTTCTTCCATCATTTGATCTTGTTTGGTCAAATGTTCTTCTTCTAGGCGATAACTTCCATTTAAGTAATGGTTGATACTTTTGGTATTTTGATAACGTACTTGATCGATGTAGCCACTGGCTCCTAGTCCAACGCCATAATAATGTTCATTGTGCCAATAGACTAAATTGTGTTTTGATAGATATCCTGGTTTGGCAAAATTACTAATCTCATAATGGGTAAAGCCGTATTCTCTTAAGGTTTGACAAATCGTTTGATACATCATAAAGTCTAAATCTTCAGAAATCGGCGTTATTTTGTTCACTTTTAGAATGGTATTTTCTTCGATGATTAAGGAATAACAGGAAATATGAGTGATGTCAAGAGATAAGAAAAAAGTGAGATCTGCTTTTAGATCATCTAATGTTTGATTGGGCAAGGCATACATCAAATCAACATTGATGTTGGTAAAACCATATTTTTTTAAAAGATTGATTTTGGCTATGACTTCTTTCTTTTGACTCTTTCTTCCTAACAAGGAGAAAAATTTTTCTTGGACTGTTTCCACTCCCATACTGATACGATTGATACCCATTTCTTTTAAGTCGTTTAAAAGATCGATGTCGATATCTTCGGGATTGCATTCGAATGTCCATTCATAATTTTGAGCTTTTCGTAAAGGGCGAAGCATTGCTACTAACATTTGTCGTGCTTTTTTGGAAAGGGCACTCGGTGTCCCTCCACCAATATAAATGGTTTGAAAGGAAGTATGAGGAAGTGTTGCTAGTTCCTTTTGTAAAGCTTCCAGATAAGAAGATACCATTTCTTCGTTATAATACATTTTACAAAAATCACAATAAGTGCAAATATGACGACAAAATGGTATATGAATATATAAACTAGAGATCATCTTACTTTGATCTTACCTCCTTTCTCTTCGCTGAAAAGAGACACTCGTTCAGGATTGTTTTGTAGCATATTAAGAACGATGGTTGCTAACATTTGATCTTCTTGATCACTCGATGCTTGCAATTTTTCCTTAGCTTCTTCAAAAAAAGAAGGAGGTAAATGTAGTTCCAATGCGGCAACACGAACTGGAACTGCGGTCATTTCTATATAAGCATAAAACTTTCGGGCATCGTTTAAGGTCAAATTATCTTTGCTTCTTACCATATGTTTATTTTTTTGCTTGATATGATCGAGAACGGGACGATACTCTGGGTGACTTGTTAAAAATAAATTTTGATAGTAAACGACGACGGTTGGGGCCATATGAAAAAATTCTCCAGCTTCGCGTAAGGAGGCATGCTTGTCAATGATAAAATGAACGATTTTTTTCCCATATTGTTGTTGTTTTTCTAATCGTTTTTCAACCTTTTGTTTTTGGATTTGTTCTTTTTCTTTTTCGTTTTGCACGTTTTGGTAAATTTTGATTGCTTCATATTTGTCCTTTAAATCTGGATATTCTTTGATCCTTGCTAAAATTTGATAAATACGTGTTACGGTTAAATGGTATTTCGTGGCTAGATCTTTGACCGATATTCCTTCTACTAAAAAGAGATACCAGAATTGGTCAATTCTACTTTTCCTATCCATTTCTCTTTGTTTTTTACGTTCACCCATGATATTCCCCCCTAAAATATTCTTAATGGTAGACGAAATGTCTATCCTTTTTCATCCATTGATAATACAGATAAAAAGGCTTCTTGTGGAATTTCTACATTTCCTACTTGTTTCATCCGTTTTTTTCCTTCTTTTTGTTTTTCTAGTAATTTTTTCTTTCTTGTCACATCACCACCATAACATTTGGCCAGGACATCTTTTCGCATGGCTTTAATGGTTTCACGAGCAATGACATGACCTCCAATAGCGGCTTGGATCGGCACTTCAAACAGTTGACGGGGAATTAACGTTCGTAATTTTTGAACGATGGTTCTTCCCCTTTGATATGCAAAATCTTTATGAACAATAATCGAAAAAGCATCGACCACTTCTCCATTTAATAAAATATCTAGTTTGACTAAATCACTCGGACGATAGCCAAGAAATTCATAATCAAAGGAAGCATATCCCTTGGTAGATGATTTCAAACGATCAAAGAAATCATAAATAATTTCTGATAAGGGCAGTTCATAATGCATATTGACACGTGTTGGATCAATATAATCCATATTCTTGTAAATACCACGCTTATTTTGACACAATTCCATGATTGGACCAATATAATCAACGGGGGTAAAAATACTTGTTTTGACATAAGGTTCTCTAATTTCTTTGATTACACTGCGATCTGGCAATTTGGTTGGGGCATCGATGGTCATCGTCGTCCCGTCGGTTTTGGTAATTTCATAAATAACCGATGGGCTGGTGGCAATTAAATCGATTTTAAATTCTCTCTCGATTCGTTCTTCGATAATTTCCATATGTAATAAGCCTAAAAAACCACAGCGAAAACCAAAGCCTAATGCTTTCGAAGTTTCTGGTTCAAATCGAAGAGATGCATCATTTAATTTCAATTTATCTAAAGCCTCTCGTAAATCATCAAATTTGACTGGTTCTATCGGATAAAGGCCACAGTAAACCATCGATTTCATTGGTTGATAACCTGGCAATTGTTGTGGGGCGGGATTCTTTAATGTCGTGACTGTATCCCCTACTCTGACATCGTTGATATCTTTGATCGATGCGATGATATGCCCCA
>CANTWQ010000114.1 GCA_947853365.1 uncultured Bacilli bacterium | reverse complement strand
ACCATCGACCTCACGCTTATCAGGCGTGCGCTCTAACCACCTGAGCTACAAGCCCATTTGCTTGTTTTTGCAAGTACTACTTCATTCTACAATAAATTTTATGCCTTTGCAAGTATTTTTGTGATTTTTTCGCAAAACTTTTCCTCACATACCCATTATATCAAGAAAAGCCAAAGAAAAAAAAGGATTATTTCCTTTTTTTTAGATAATGACGCCACTTTTTTTGGATCCATCCATAAATATCATGGTAAATGCCAAACAGTAAAAAAGTAAGCGAAAAAATAGCAACAGTAAATAATACCAACCGCAAATCAAACGAAGCCAAAGAGAACAAATCTCCTAAGAAAAATACTTCGCATAAGAAAATCAAAAGCATCACGATAGCCAAAGAAACACGTAGTTTATTCCAAGGACGACATAACCGTAGCAACAGCAAATATCCTGCAAAGAAAACAGCAAAAACACAAACCGTAGAAATCTCTCTTGGGCTGAATGAGAAGGCTTGGCCAAGGAAAAGGGCAAATAAAATATTCGTAAGAATCGTTAATGCTACAGGAAAGGCACGCGATAAAACATTCGTCAAAAAGTTACCTCGTACTCGTTCCTGATTTTTTTCTAGAGCTAAAATAAAAGAAGGAATACCAATAATGACCATATTCGTTAATGACAATTGAATTGGCTGGAAGGGATACGGAAAAGGTAAAAACAAAAATAAAACTGCCAATGCCGATGCATAAATCGTTTTCACCAAAAATAAAGTTGCCGATCGTTCAATATTGTTGATCGTTCTTCTTCCCTCTTCCACAACTCGTGGCATGGCATCAAAATTATCATTCAACAAAACCAGTTGACTCACATTTTTGGCAGCCTGCATGCCTGAAGCCACAGTAATCGCACAATCACTTGTTTTTAGAGCCAATACATCATTGACCCCATCTCCCATCATTCCAACCGTATGACCATTTCGTTGTAGGGCCAGGACCAATTGTTTCTTTTGCAGTGGACTCACTCTACCAAAAATCGTATAGTTTTCACCAATAGAAGACAAATCTTCATCAGTAACATGCGATAAATCAATATAATTCTCGCTATGTGGAACCCCTACTTCACCCGCGATTTTACTGACCGTAACAGGATTATCACCCGAAATAATTTTAATCTGCACTCCTTGTTCTTGGAAATAACGAAGCGTCGCTTGTGCTTCTTTCCGAATGACATCTTTTAATAACAAAAAGCCAAGTAAAACATTATGATCCCCTTTCCGCTCGGCAAGCACCAAAACACGATAAGAAGCTTGATAGTGTTTTAACGTCGAAGTTAAATATGCAGCGTCTAACACAAATTCTGGAGCCCCCAAAACAAAAGTACCATAGGTTTGAAAAGTAACAAGAGAATACTTTTTATCCGAAGAGAACGGAATCCTTTTTAAAACTTGCCAATTGCCTCCTCCTGGATATTGTTCCCGAACAGCATTCATCGTCGGCGTAGAATCTTCTAATGCCCGACACATCTCCTGTAATATCGTATCGATACGAGAAATAGTCGTGGAAACAGGAATCACCTTGTCGAGATGCATTTTCCCTTCGGTAATCGTTCCTGTCTTATCCAAACACAACAAATCGACACGTGCCAAAGTCTCAATACAATATAATTCCTGTACAAGTACCCGATATTTAGAAAGACGGATCACCGATACAGCCAACACGGTACTCGTTAAAAGCACCAATCCATCAGGAATCATTCCGATTAACCCAGCGACCGTTTGCACAACGGCTGTTTGCATACTGGCCCCAGGAAGACGCATTTGACTCCAGAACAACAGTAAACCAATGGGAATCACAACAAACGATAACACCTTAATAATTTGATTTAACGAACGCATCAAAACAGAATTCACTTTTTTTAAATATTTGGCATCTTTACTGATTTTCGAAGTATAATTATCCTCTCCGACATGAATCACTCGCGCAAACACCATTCCTGATACAATAAAACTGCCGGAAAGAAGCGTATCCCCTTCTCTTTTCAAAACAGGATCCTCTTCCCCCGTTATAAATGATTCGTTGACCAAACAGGAACCATCTAAAACCACACTATCCACTAAAACTTGATTGCCAAGCGATAATTTCAAGACATCATCCAATACGATTTCGTTTGCGCGTAACATCACTTCCTGACCATTACGAATTGCCTTTACTTTACTTTCATGAAACAAGGAAAGAGAATCGACAATCCGTTTGGCCCGAATCTCTTGAATGGTTGAAATCAACAAATTACAAAACACAACCCCCAAAAATAACAAATTTTTATAAGAACCGACCAATAAGATGGCAAGACCAAGGCCGAAGTTTAAAAAATTAAAAAGCGTACAGGTATTTCCCAAAATAATTTGTGGAATTGTTTTGGTCGGTACATCCGTATTCGAATGCACCAATCCCTTCTTTATTCGTTCCTCTACTTCGTGATTGTTCAGTCCGTGCTTGGACATATTCTTTTCATCTACCACGGTATCACCCACTCTAAAACACATTATAATCAAAATAGATGGGAATGTCCATCTATTTCATATGACAATTCACGATTTCCCTCAAAACAACAGATAAACATAGTAACCAAGAAACAACAGCAGCATAATCAATCCTTCTTTCTTAGTAATGGTTCTCTCGCTTCTTGCAAACAAAAATAATAAAAACGATGATAAGAACACCATAATTAAATCAATCCATTGAAACCCTGACAACAGCAAATCACCATAAATAACAACAGGTAGTCCTAAGACAATACAGATATTGAAAATATTCGTACCAATAATATTACCGATGGCCATATCAAATTCACCGCGTCTAGCACTAATCACAGTCATAAACATTTCGGGTAAACTCGTTCCAACGACGATGACAAACATTGTGATCACTTTCTCACTCACATGGAGAAAAGAAGCAATATTCTGGGCTGAATGAACAATGACATCGCTGCTGACAATGATAAATAAAATACTAACAACCAAAATAGCAATCGCCCAAAGCGGTGTAAATTTTATCTTGACATCTTCGCAAAAATCTTTGCCATTTTTATGAAATAACATCTGAACCAAATATAAAACAAAAATCATAAACAGCAAAATCAAAACGATTGCCCCCACACGTGTAAAAGCATAACTCGTAAACGGATCATAAAGGCCATCTGTCAATAACACAACAAAAATAGAAGTAATTAAAAACAAAAGAGGCAATTCTTTTTTAATCGTCGCATGACGAACACGAATGGGCCGTAAAAAACTAGCCAGACCGATAATCAAAAAAACATTGACGATACAACTACCAATCACATTGGCAAACGCCATCGTTCCATTTCCTTCCGCAACACTTTGAAAAGAAATCGCCACTTCTGGTGCACATGTACCAAAAGAAACAATAGTAAGGGCAATTAACATTTTCGGAATCCGAAACCTTAACGCAAGCGAAGAAGCGGCATCGACCAAAAAATCAGAGGATTTGATAATGACGATAAATCCCATAATCAAAAAAAGAAGATCAAGTAACATTCGTTTCACCTCCATTTACCAAGCTATAATGATATTATTTTCTATCGTTATTGTAACATAGATTTCTTGATTTGCTTAATCCTATTCTGAAACAAAAGCCAAAATTTTACACAAAAAATAAGGAAAACCTTGGTCAGGTTTTCGCTCAAACTATCCCGTATAAGGATTTTTTTCTTTTATTTTTGGTTGCTCTT
>CANTWQ010000113.1 GCA_947853365.1 uncultured Bacilli bacterium | reverse complement strand
TTCTGGAAAAGACATCACACCTGTTACCACATCACTATGAATCATAAATGGCGGAATGGCATAGGTAAAACCATGATCGATCATAAAATCTCTTGCATAAGCAATCATTGCTTCATGAAGTCTGGCAATATCTCCTAACAAATAATAAAATCCTTGTCCCGAAGTTCTACCCGCTGCCTCTTTATCCATTCCATGTAATCGCTCGATAATATCAGCATGATAAGGAATTTCATAATCCGGTACGACGGGTTCCCCAAAGCGTTCCAATTCCACATTCTCACTATCATCCCTACCAATAGGAACAGAAGGATCCATCATTTGTGGAATTACCATCATCTTAGCACGTAACAATTCCCCTAACTTCTTCTCGTTTTCCTCTAAATCGACAAGTTTCTGATTGATGGTTGCCACTTTTTCCTTCATTTCTTGTGCTTCCTCAATCTTTTTTTCACGCATCAAAGTACCAATCGATGATGACAATTGGTTTTTTTCTTGTCGTAATTTGTCACCCTCTAATTTACAAGAACGCACCTTTTCATCTAATTCCACAACTTCATCGACCAAAGGCAATTTCTCATCCTGAAATTTCTTCTTAATATTTTCCTTTACCAAATCTACATTTTCTCTTACAAACTTAATATCTAACATTTTATCCTCCTAAATAACCATTTTCATATATTATCACTGTATTAGAAACTATATATCACCCCAGTATTTCTATTCTTTTTTGCATTTTTACTAACAAAAAAGATGATCACCACAAGGAGCGAAAATACGCGGTACCATCCTTTCTTTTACTCAAATAAGATAACGGGTTTTACCCGGAACGAATTAAGTTCTCTAGAAAGGAGATAAATAGTTTCCTTGATTCGTTTCCACCAACCACGAACTCTCTTTTACAAGTAATGCTATTATTGTCTTTCATCATTGATTTGTTTTAATCTTATATCTTATTTTCTTCTTTGTCAATTACTTTTTGCAAACAGAGAAATCGATCAGTTCTACTTGATTCGATAAAAAATCATTGCGTGGGGCAATCTTCTTACCCAAATCTGTCGATAGATACTTCTTATTATCATCGGCAAACACCGTGACACATCCATCATCTAGTAGACAACAAGCCAAAAAATTTGCACCACTGGATATCCCCACTCCCAGTCCTAATTCACTGGATAGTTTTTGACTCATGCGAATTGCATCCATATCATCAATTAAGATAATAGAATCAATCAGGTTTCGATCCACCAGTGCGGGAACAAAATCATCTCCAATTCCTTCAATTTTATGTTCCCCTTTGTTACCTCCAGATAATAAAGCCTGTTGTTTTGGTTCTAACGCCACAATTTTTACGTTAGGAAAAACTTCTTTTAATCTCTTTCCCACTCCCATTAACGTTCCACCCGTACCAATACCACTGACAAATGCCGGAACAAAAGCAAGCTGATTTACAATTTCTTGGCCCGTTGTTTCATAATGTGCAAGCGTATTATTGGGATTAGAAAACTGATCTGGTTCATAGGCACCTATCTCTAGGGCATATTGTTTTGCTCTTCGAATTGCCTCTTGAAACCCACCTTCTTCCTTACTCACCAAATGCACATTGGCACCATACAATTTCATCAGAGAAACACGTTCAGAACTCACCCAATCTGGCATAAAAATATGCACTGGATGATGAAAAAAGCTCCCCAAGGCCGCAAGAGAAATCCCTGTATTGCCACTTGTAGCTTCTACTATCGGTTGAAAGGGTTGTAATAATCCTTTTTCTTTGGCATCTTTTAAAATAAAAGAAGCAATCCGATCTTTAATACTACCCGTCAAATGAAAATATTCTAATTTTGCATACATATATTTATCTTTTCCCCGAAATCGATAATGAATACGTATCATAGGCGTCATTCCAAAATCCATAACATCACTTCCTATTATCATCATATCAAAGATTTCAAAAAAAGAAACGACAAAAGCCTAAAAAAAGAAGCAATTTACTTTGCTTCTACAATTAACTTAATTGCTGTTCGCTCTTCTCCGTCTATCACAATGTCTGTAAATGCTGGAATGCATACCAAATTCTTACCTGAAGGAGCAACAAATCCTCGCGCAATGGCAATCGCTTTGATTGCTTGATTTAAAGCCCCAGCTCCAACCGCTTGTATTTCAACACTACCCTGTTCCCGAAAAACATTGGCAAGCGCTCCTGCAACGGAATTGGCACTTGATTTACTAGATACTTTTAATGTTTCCATAAATAATTCATCCTTTCTTATAGTTCAATATATGAAAACAACGAAAATTTATGAAATCTTTTATGTCACGAGTAAGATAATCCTAATGGAAACTAAGGGACAAGCACAAGCCGGAATGAGAGTAGGCTGCTTGCAGAACCATAGCTAGCATTGAAATAGAAGACACTCACGTTAGAACCACTGTTGTAATGGCCTCCAGGGTTGATTGTCAAACGCCTTTTTTCCCTCATTTTCCAAGATTTTCACCACAAAAAAGAACAAGTTACCTTGTTCCATTTCCTTTTATAATTGTTCAATATCTTCGTTAATTTCTACGGGTACTGGTTTTACTTCCTCTTGTTGCACCGTATAATCAGGCGTTGGCTCTACCACTGCCGATGGTGCACTAGGTGTAACCGCAGGTTCAGGTTTCGTATCCGTCAAAGTAACTTCCGGAATAATTGGACTTACTTCTGGTTGAGGCATTTCAACTGGTCTAAATTGTTGTGTTTTCTCAAGTGGATCCGCACCACCATAAATTGGACGATGCTCTGGTTCTGAAATAGGTCCTACAAACGGATTTGCTCCTCCATAAATAGAAACTGACGTTTTCTCTAAATCTACCGGATTGGCATCTGGCATATCCAATACTTCATCCATCACTGATGTAGCTTTTACTGGTTCTGGAATTTTCGGCTCTTTATTTACTTCCGGAACAGTATCTACTTTTGGTTCCTCTGGTGTCGGAACATAATTCACTTGATCGATCGCTCCAACCACATCATCTGGTGCAGGAATTGGTGCCGGTTCCTCATTAACTGGAGCTGCCTGTGCCACAACTGGTTCTGGCATAGGATCTGCTGGCATCGCTTCCACAGGATTTTCCGAAACAGGATTACTTTCATTGGTAACCGTTGATGGTGTTACTACTGGCGCAACTTCAGGTGCTGCTACTGGTTCCTCAGCAATTGGTTGTTCCGGTGCAGTATTTGCAGATGATTCTACTGCTTCTATTGGAGGCACCACTGCAACAGGCTCTTCCTCTCTTTGTAACTCCATCTCATGTTTTTTCTCTTTTTTCGCTTTGACAGACGTTACAATAAATATAATTAAAGCAATGAGTAATAGAATTACTCCGCACGTAATTAACAATCCTGGTATGCTAGTAAACCAACTCAAATCGAAATCGAACATAACTTCATCTCCCTTATTTTATTCTATGATTATCATAACAAAAAAAGAAAAGAAATGCAAGACGCATTTCAGGATAATTTTTGAGGAGAAGAAAGAACTTTCGGTATATCAAAATAGGAAAAGGCACTCATCTTTGGTGGAAAAGCAACAAAAGTCATTTTTTCTTTGGTAATCGGATGATAAAACGACAAAGAATAAGCATGTAAGCAAAGCGTACCTTCATTCCCTTTACCATAACGAAGGTCTCCATAAAGTGGATACCCACGTGATGCAAATTGCACACGAATCTGATGGTGCCTTCCAGTGTTCAAAAGAATGTCTAAAAGTGTCAGATTTTTGTCAATGTTTTTGTCAATCACACGGTAAGAAAGTTCAGCATATTGTCCTTTTTCAGAGTCAGTAACTTTACTCGAAAAATCTTTTTGTTTCGCAATATAGTCAATAAGTGTACCTTGCTCTTGAGCGATAAGGCCATGAACCACCGCCACATATTTTTTTTCCATTTTCTTTGTTCGCACTTGATCCGATAAACGGGATGCTGCTTTACTGGTCTTTGCAAATACCATGACACCGGAAACGGGTCGATCCAACCGATGAACCAAACCAACATAAACATTACCAGGTTTATGATACTTTTCTTTAATATATTCTTTCACCATCGATAGCAAATCAACATCTCCTGTACGATCACTTTGGCTTAACACATTTTTAGGCTTCACAACGACAATCACATGATTATCCTCATACAACACTTCCAATTCTTTCATCATGCATCAAACCTTCCATAAATACCACACGGTAAAACAAGAGAAGATTCTTCCATCGGTAATCCAATTTCACCACTGGTAATTGTTCCATGAAATTTCTTACCAACCGTCAATTGTAGTAAATTTTCTAATACTTTGCTGGATAATCCCGTCGTATAAGAGTTAATCAAGAAAAATAAAGGCTCATCAGACAGCACTTCAACACAAAGTTCCAATAACGAAAATAAATCCTTTTCAATATCCCACACTTCTCCACCTACTCCTCTTCCATAACTAGGCGGATCCATAATAATGGCATCGTATTGATTCCCACGTCGAATTTCGCGTCGTACAAATTTGACAACATCATCTACAATATAACGGATTGGACGTTCCTCTAAATGAGAAGCTTTCACATTTTCTTTACACCAATCAACCATACCACGAGAAGAATCCACATGAACCACACTTGCCCCCGCTTTTAAGCATGCAACACTGGCTCCTCCGGTATAAGCAAACAAATTCAAAACCCGAATCGAACGATGACTATTCGCAATTTTGTCCATCATATAATCCCAATTTACCGCTTGTTCTGGGAAAAGACCGGTATGCTTAAATCCCATCTGTTTGATACAAAAAGTCAAATCTTTATAATGAATTTTCCATGAATCCGGCGTTTTTTTCTTGTTTTCCCAATAGCCACCACCCTTGTTGCTACGATGGTAATGGGCATGAATTCGAGGATCCTTTGCTAGATTCCCTTCTTTCCAAATCACTTGTGGATCTGGTCGCAACAAATAAATATCTCCCCATCGTTCTAATTTTTCTCCGTTACTACACTGTAATAATGCATATTCTTTCCACTCATTTGCTAATTTCATATGATCACCTTCTTTTCCATATTTTCCAAAACGAATACATTCCAATCAACCAAAAAGGAATCGAAAAAAGAGCCAAAATAAAGTCACCTTCTTGGAATGCTTCCATATCAAAAATAATCAAACACCCGAACCAAAAAAGGAAAAAGGCTACCACATAAAGGCGAGAAAAAATTCTCTTCCAAGTCCAAACACGCATCACATCAACAGAATCTTGATTTTTTCGTAATTCAAAAAAGAACGTAATCGCTTGATACATAAAAGATGAAAATCCACAGATAAGAAACGGAAGAAAAAAATACCATTGGCTTTGGTTTTGCCATAAAAAATACACAATCAAAGCACAAAAAAGGAAAGAAACAATCATCCCATAGACATAATAAAAACGCTTCTTTTGTGTTTTTTGATTTACTTTCATACAAAATACCTCTTCTAATCAAGAGTATAACAGAAATCAAAAATTCGGTCAAAAAATACTTCTCAATCCATAAATAAAAATAGTGGCATACTACCTAAAAAGCAATGACCACTATCCTTTTTATTATTCTGGTAACTGCATAAAAGCTTGATATAGTTCTTGACACTTTTTCGGATCCATTGCTTCCTTTCCTTGATATGGATTGAAAAGTCCAAGTGTCTCATATTTTTCGGTACCCAATTTGTGATATGGTAAAAAATCAATTCGTTCGATATGATCAATTTTTTGTAAGTATTTTTTTAATTTTTTCATATACTCCATATGATCGTGAACTCCTGGTACAATCACTTGTCTGATCCAAACAGGTTTTCCACTTTGATTACATGCCGCAATAAATTTTAAACTTTCCTCCATAGATTGCCCTGTCAAATCCAAATATCCATCGACATCGACATGCTTGATATCTAAAATAACCAAATCAATCAGATCCAAAATTTCATCGTATTTTCCAACCCCGACACCCGCTGTATCAAGGGCAATCGAAATATTCTCTTCTTTTAGTCGCTTACATACTGCGATTAGGAAATCAATTTGCAAGAGAGGTTCACCGCCAGAGAAGGTAACCCCTCCCCCACTTGCCTGATAATAGGGACGAAACCGTAACAATTTAGAAACCAATTCATCGACCGTCATATTGTCTTTCCCCTTTACCCACATTTCGGGATTATGACAATATTTACATCTTAGTTTACATCCTGTAAGGAAGACGACAGACCGAATTCCCGGTCCATCGACAAGTCCCATACTTTCTATAGAATCAATACTTCCCATCATATTACAAGCTCTCATGAAAAGTCCGCGCGATAACTTCCTCTTGTTGTTTTCTAGTCAATCGATTAAAACGAACCGCATAACCAGAAACCCGAATCGTTAACAACGGATATTTTTCCGGATGTTCCATAGCATCAATCAACGTTTCACGATGTAAGACATTGACATTCAAATGATGGGCCCCTTGCACAAAATATCCATCCATAATCGCAACCAAGTTAGATACTTGTTCTTCTTTTGTTTGACCAAGAGCCGTTGGTACAATCGAGAAAGTATTCGATATTCCATCACGACAACAAGAAGCATAATTTAATTTTGCAACCGAATTCAAACTAGCAATCGCTCCCGTTTTATCACGACCATGCATTGGATTCGCACCAGGAGCAAATGGAACTCCAGCTTTTCTACCATCTGGCGTTGCCCCAGTTTTATTACCATAAACCACATTAGATGTGATCGTTAAAACCGATAACGTAGGTTCCGCATCGCGATAGCAATGATGTTTGGCAAGTTCATCATGCATTTTCTCGACAATTTCTTGCGCGATGGAATCGACACGATCATCATCATTTCCATATTGTGGATAATCCCCCTCAATCTCAAAATCAACCGTAATTCCATCTTCGTCACGAATTGGTTTCACTTTGGCATATTTAATTGCCGATAGACTATCGGCCGCAACCGAAAGGCCAGCAACGCCATAAGCCATTAACCGATGGACATGCGTATCATGTAAAGCCATCTGCCCTGCTTCATAAGCATATTTATCGTGCATATAATGAATAATATTCATTGCATCCGAATAAATTTCAGCAACTTTTTCAATCATTTTAAAGTAACTTTCTTTTACTTTATCATAATCCAAATATTCATCTGTCATTTTTTCAAATCCAGGAATGACTGATTGTCTTTTTACTTCATCGATGCCACCATTGATGGAATAAAGAAGTGCTTTTGCCAAGTTACAACGCGCACCAAAGAATTGCATATCACGTCCTTCACGCATAGCAGAAACACAACAAGCAATCGCATAATCATCACCATAAACAGGGCGCATCACATCATCGTTTTCATATTGAATGGAATCCGTTGCAATACTCATTTTACTGCAGTATTCTTTAAACGTTCGAGGCAAGTCTTGACTCCACAACACAGTCATATTTGGTTCTGGTGCCGGATCCAAATTCGTAAGGGTATGTAAAATACGATAACTCGTTTTTGTAACCATCGATTTTTTTTCTTCTGTTACCCCACCGATAGAGCAAGTAACCCAAGTAGGATCTCCCGAAAACAACTCATCATAATCTGGTGTCCTTAAATGGCGAACCAAACGAAGTTTAATCACGAATTGATCAATCAATTCTTGGGCTTCTTCTTCCGTCAATGTGCCTTCTTTAAAATCACGTTCCATATAAATATCAAAAAACGCATCGACACGACCTAAACTCATGGCAGCACCATTGTTTTCTTTGACCGCAGCCAAATAACCAAAGTACGTCCATTGAATTGCCTCTTTGGCATTCTTTGCTGGTTTTGAAATATCAAAACCATAACGAAGCGCCATTTTTTTCATTTCATCTAAAGCCCGATACTGCATTGACACTTCTTCTCGCAAACGAATCAAATCATCGGTCATTGGTCCAAGCAAGTTTTCCCAATCTTTCTTTTTTTCTTCCATCAAATAATCAATTCCGTATAAAGCAACACG
>CANTWQ010000112.1 GCA_947853365.1 uncultured Bacilli bacterium | reverse complement strand
AATTCCATAAATTTTATGAGCAGAAAAACTAAACAGGTCAATATCATCCAAACAAACAGGAACTTTTCCGACTTGCTGGGTTCCATCGACATGAAATAAAGTCGTAGGATAGTCTCTTAAGATCGCCCCCATTTTCGAAATTGGCTGTAGAATACCCACTTCCGAAGATACACTGGCCATCGTTACCAAAACCGTATCAGGTCGTAACATCTTTCGAAAGCAATCTAAATCTACTTGTCCATTATCATCCAAAGGAACTTCTTCCACCTCATAGCCCTTTGTTTTTAAATAACGTAACGTTTCTGAAACACTCGAATGTTCTAATGGAGTTGTTAAAATATGTTTCCCACGTTTCGGATAAGCTTCTATTACTCCAAGAATTGCCAAATTATTTGCTTCCGTTGCACCAGAAGTAAAAACAATTTCACTGTTCTTGGTCTGCAGAAGAGATAATATAGCCTTCTCCGCTTCTTCCATCAAGTGCCTACTTTTACTTCCCAACAAATGAAGAGAATTACTATTACCAATATAATTTTTACAAACCATAACAAAAGAATCCAAAACTTCCTGTCGCACCGGAGTTGTGGCACTATAATCTAGATAAACCATAATCTCACTTCCAATTCCACGACTTATTTTATCATATCATAGAAAAAAAAGAAATGTATTTCTACACTTCTCTACTTCGTGCCACTTCCATGAAACGATTTTCCACATCTGGTTCCACAAAAGACAATACATGAAGACTCATTTCTAACGAATTTTTATAATTGCCTTTATAAAACAAAACTTCTGCTTGACTTAAACCATTATGGATTTCAACATAAGAACTTCGATAACGATTGCCATACACAATTGCCATTTCCGCAAGTTGGGCCGTTCGAATCATTTCGTTGGTCGTGTGAAACAATTTTAAAACCAAATCCCGTGCCGTATCCACTCGCGTATTTAACACTTTAATTTCAATCGGTTTCTTTTCCAACTCTTTAATAATTTCTAAAATGGCTTCATTTGCTTCCGAAAGTTCTACGAAATATTCATTCATAATAATCGGTAACTTATAACTACGAATACGTATCTTGCATTGCTTTAATACCACTTGGATTTCATCCAGCTGCTCTCTTGCACGAAGTTCATCATCATACATACTCCCCAAAGATTTCAATGAAATATCCAAATCTTCCTCTAATTGCTGTAATAAATTCGTAACTGTCTCTAATTCCTGAGCCGTTTTTGAATATGGAACTTCTTTACGATTTAATTTTTCCGTCATTTCTTTATAATTGGTGTTAATTGCAAGCAACCGACTCCGAACATCGTTAATACCTTGAATATCATCATCCGTTAAATCATACATTTTTTTAATATCATCCATTTGTTTATAGATATCGCCAACCAAATGATTTACTTTTTTTAATTTTGTTTCAAAATCCGCGGCATTGTTTTCATAAACGCGCCGTCCCACCTTTTCTTTTTCAAAATCCTCGAACGTAGAATCCAAATAACCAAGAATCGTCTTTAGTTCAAACATGCATCCCTCGAGATTTAACACTTTAATACGATCGATAATCCCCGTAACATTCTTTCTAGATTCTTCTACATTATATGGAATTTTTAAATAGTTCAGAGGATACCCATGATCGATCATATCCGCATAGATACGTTCAATTTCATCCAATTTTTTAGGAATTAGTTGACTAGATAAAAGGATCAAATCCGGAACTTCTTGAATAACAATAGTCATATGATCAATCATATTATCTAGTGCTTTTACAATATGAACCACTTCCGTATATTCATTGTTTTCCATAGCTTTTTCAAATTCTAAAAAGCGTTTTTCAATATTTTCAAACTGTAAATCAATCGCCGCTTGGACTTCCTCATAATCTTTTTTATGTGTTTGAAAATGATTGGAAAGTTCACGATACTTGGCTTTTAATTTAATAATAATGGCCCGATACTTTTCTTCACTCACAGTAATTTCCTTAATGTCAGACATCAAGTGATCCACCGCCGTTTTTGCTTTATAAATCTCTAATTCCGTCTGTGCAACTTTCACGCGATATTCTTTATAATTTTTTGTTGTCACAGATAAATCAAGTTCAATCAACATATCGTTAATTTTGGTAATTTGATCATCCTTAATCATCTCAAAACGATGTTGCCAACGTTTATACTTTTCTTCCATTTTATCGTTTTTCACAATCGTTTCTACTTTAGATAATTCATCCAACACAGGAGTACTCGCAATCAAATTCTTTTCCCGATCCAAAAAAGAAACTTCTTCAGCTATCTTCTTACTTTTATTACGTTTGAAAAGTACAATTGCTACCACAATAGCAACCAAAACCACAAGTATCACTGTAATCACAACTAAAAGAGTTCCTGACTTCATATTTCACCCCTCGGATCATCTATTACTATTGTATCAGATTTCTAACAAAATGTCTCATATCTAATCAAAATATTACAAAATTGTTAATTGAAAAACTAAGTGAAGCACTAAAAATATGAGTTTTTCTCTTAGTTTTTCAATGAACAAACCGTAGAAAAATTTGGAGAAAAGATATTTAAAGAGTTAGGCATCTACCGTGTAGATAATCAAGAAGTATTGTTAAATGATCAGTTATTTCATAATAAAGAAACAAATTAAAATTGTAATTCTAAATGAATCCTAGGCGAATAAAGAATTAAAATAATGTGGGCAATGTATCATTTAGTTTTGCAGGAACAGCAAATAGATGTGTTCCATTTAGTCTTGCAACGATTTTGGCGAAGGCTAGCATTGCTATACTCTGAAATAGTAACTGCAACACTTTTTTCGATTTTTCCACACAAAAAAGTGCATTTTTTGTTGCACTTAATCTTGCGTAAATGCTAACTTTCTTTGCTCTTTTCAAAGTGTTGCATTTAACTTTTCATTTCACCGTTTTGTCAAAAAATGTCATAAGGCACAGTGCCAATGTGGCTGTTTGACACAAATAAATTCCCGTAAAATTTTAAACTAAAGTTCATCTTTCACATATTTTGGGTAAGATCCACCAAATTTTCAACTTTCTTGTATTTATCATGTCCATTCACTCTTCATTCCATCTTCTCATTTTCATTGCCTTCTTGTGGAGCTATTTTATATTAGTTTCAGCACTAATCTCATAACATTTTTCTTGACTATTCGTGTTTTTTCCCCTATAATCATTATTGCATATTCGTTGAACAGCACTATTTTAAAGAATTTAAAGTGTTATTTCCGGTAGAAAGTAACCTTGTATGCTGGCAAGGCGCGAAATCTTTCAAAAATAACTCCCTAAATTCCAAGAAAATAGTTCAATGTAATTGCAAAAACATTGAAAGGAGATGTAATTATGGCAAGATATACTGGACCTAGTTACAAACAATCACGTCGTGTAGGTTTTTCTACATTAGAAACAGGAAAGGAATTGGCAAGACGTCCTTATGGACCTGGACAACATGGACAAGATAGAAAAGGAAAATTATCTGAATATGGTGTTCAATTAAAAGAAAAACAAAAAGTAAAATTCATGTATGGATTAAATGAAAGACAATTCCGTAACTTGTTTGAAAAAGCAAATAAGATGAAAGGTGTTACAGGTGAAAACTTCTTAAGACTATTAGAGTCTCGTTTAGACAATCTTGTATACCGGATGGGATTTGCAAAAACACGTCGTGCTGCAAGACAATTAGTCAATCATGGACATATTACGGTAGATGGTAAAAAAGTAGATATTCCATCTTTCCAAGTAAAAGTTGGATCTACCATTGCTTTAAAAGAACAATCAAAAGATCATAAAGCAGCGCTTGCTTCTTTAGAGGCAACCAATAAACGTGTAGAATTTGTAACTTTTGATGACAGCAAAAAAGAAGGAAAATACGTAAGATTACCTGAACGTAATGAATTAAATGCTGATATCAATGAATCGTTAATTGTTGAATTCTATAACAAATAAAAGGAAAGATATTTGGTCTTTCCTTTTTTTGTGGTCTTCACGATTATCGTAGACTTGCTAATTGTTGAACAGTTAATCCGGTCGCATGCCTTAGAATGGTGGTATCTACACCAGACTTCAACAAGTTTTTGGCTGTATCACGAATTCCTAAAGCGTGCCCTTCTTCAAGACTGATCTCTTTATAATACATGTTCTGCTCATAGATGTAGTACGTACGATTCATTTTCAAAATAATACTATCATTTTGAAAGTCAACCAACAGATCACATACTTTCCTTTTTTCGTGATAACAACTATTTTCATACTCGACATTAAATCAAATATCGACAACAACTGGTAAGTAAGGCTTTAAAGACCACATCGTAAGAAGCGGGATAAATGATTTCTGTTTTTGTGATTTTCTCTCCTTTCCCTGGCTACTATAAAGAGGAAAAGAAAATAACGAAAATTCCCGTTTTTGCTAAACAATTTTATGAATTTTCGTAAATTTTAACTTTTTTATTTTTTACTAATATTGGCAATTTCTAACTCGGAATTCATATGGAACAATACTGGCATAAAGTCTTTTCCATTCATACCAATGCCTTTTAAATCTCCGTTATTTGATTTCGAAAAGCCAACAACAATAAAATGATCACCATTCTTTTTGATAGACAATAAATTATCATCTTTGGTACCACCAAAAATCAATTGTTTTAACATTTCTCCATTCAAATCTGTCTTCACCAACCATCCCGTCATAATATCAGCATCTTCTTTGAAAGTTTCAATTTCTAAGTCATGAGAAGTAGTATGTCCTACCAAATAAAGATTTTCTCCGTCTACAATCACATCTTCAAACCGTTCATAGTTACTTCCACCATAATTTTTCTCAAATAACATTTTTCCTGTGGTATCGTAACAAGCAATCAAACCTTGTGTATTTGTTGTTGCCCGTTGATCATCTAATTCACTATCACCGGTATCTGTCCATACTTTACTAGATCCAACCGCATAGATTTGATGGTTGAAAACAGCAACGCCTTGAAAACCTTCACTATCCGTATAACTATAGTTACGAACCCATTCCCGTTCACCGTTAAAATTAAAAAATACAATGGTACCGGTATCCTTAGAATCTTTTCCAACAGTGACAATTCCCGTATCAGTAACAGCAACATCATTAAATCTACCCGATTTATTTCCGCCATAGTTATTAAACCAAATGACATTGCCATCATAATCGTATTTTACAATAATGCCTCCACCTGTCGTATGGTTTCCTAACTCTAAATTTTCATAAATACTTTGCCCAACCACAACAAAGCCATCATCCAACAAGACAATTTCAAAAAATTCCGTATCAGATAATACATCATATTTTTGTTGCCATACAATATTGCCATCAAAATCATATTTTACAACAATGCCAGTACGAATATTGTTATCTCTTTGATATTCTGTAAAAGCACAGCCTCCGACAGCAATAAATCCATCCTCCACCAATTTTACCGAATAAAAAGTAGAATCATATCCTTCTTCATAACGCAATTCACGAATCATGCTGCCTTCGTGATCGTAAATACCAACTTTAGCTCGCTCGACACCGCCGGTATAATCATAATTTTGACTATGTTTAAAATCACTTCCTCCAACCGCAACCATATATTCTTCATTCATATCAATTGTCTGATATGCATCAGAATAAACGGTATTATTTTCGCGAATCAAATATTGGATTCCCATAATAAGAAATTCTAAAACGATAATCACACCACATACGATAGCTACCACTTTTAATGCCTTTGGTAATTGTTCCATTTTCACTGTTTCTTTTTTTTCCGTCTTTGCCATGATAATCAACTCCTATTCATGAAGTAGCAAAAAATATTTCTTTTTGCCACGACGAATGACTGTCACTTTCTGTTCAATTGCATGATCTTTAGAAACAACAAACGAAGGATCCATCATTTTTTCGCCATTTACCATAATTGTACCACTTGTAATAAATTCACGTGCTTCTCTTTTGCTACTACAAATTTTGCTACCAACCAACAAATCGACGATATTTTGATCTTCAGTGATAGTTATTTGAGGAACTCCACGAAATAATGTTTCAACTTCTTTGGCCGAAAGTTGTGAAACTTCTCCAGAGAACAAAATTTCACTCATGCGAACGGCTTTTTCATACGCTTTTTCCCCGTGTAAAAAGGTAATAATGCTTTTGGCAAGCGTCTTTTGGGCAAGACGTAATTCTGGATGTTGCAAATGTTCTTGATAAATCTGCTCAATTTCCTCTTTCGATAAGAATGTAAATACTTTTAAATAATCTAGTATTTTTTCATCTTCGGTATTGATCAAATACTGATACATTTCATAACTAGAAGTTTTTTTCTCATCGAGCCATAACGCATTCCCTTCACTTTTACCAAATTTCTTTCCGTCTTTGGTTGTTACAAGGGGCATCGTAAATCCATACACTTCGACGCCTTCTTTTTTACGGATTAAATCAATACCCGCGGTAATATTTCCCCATTGATCACTACCGGCACATTGTAAAGTACAATTTTTAGCTTTATATAAATGATGAAAATCGGCAGCTTGCAT
>CANTWQ010000111.1 GCA_947853365.1 uncultured Bacilli bacterium | reverse complement strand
TAAAAAATGTGTATGCCTCAAAATATTTAACATATTTGCCTACTAAAGAAGAACTGATTAAAATAATTCGTGATGAAAAGGAATTGTATGAATTAGTAAACGAGGCGGGTGATAAAAATGAATGAAAATCAAGATAAGGGGTTGCATAAAAGCGCAATCAATTGGTACCCCGGACATATGGCTAAAACCAGAAGGGAAATCAAAGAAATGAAACAACTTGTCGATTTGGTGTATGAAGTGATCGATGCTAGAATGCCCATCTCTTCTAAAATACATGATATCGACGATCTTTTAAAAGATAAAAAGCGTATTTTGGTTGTTACCAAATATGATATGTGTGATAAAAAAGTGACCGATGTGATTTTACAGCAATACGAAAGGGAAGGATATATTGTCATTCCAATAGACTTGGTACATGGCAAATGTGATAAGTTATTACAGGCCAGTCGACAGGTATTACAGGAAATGAATCAAAAGCGTAAGGAAAAAGGCTTAAAGGACAAGATTTTACGTGTCTTGGTTGTTGGTGTTCCAAATGTTGGAAAAAGCACGTTAATTAACCGTTTGGCAGGGGAGAAGAAAGCAAAAACTGGTAATCAGCCTGGTGTTACCAAGCAAATGAATTGGATCCGTGTCGGGAAGGATATCGAATTATTGGATTCACCGGGGATTTTATGGCCAAAATTAGAAAATCAGGAGCAAGCTAGGATTTTAGCAGCTTTATCGTCCATCAAAGAAGAAATCTTAGATTTATTCGATCTATCTACTTTTGTTTTAGAAAAAATTTCTGAACTTTATCCAGACCGTCTCCAAGAACGTTATGGGATTACAACTTTGAATCACGATGATATATTAGAAACCTACCAAACCATTGCCAAACGTCGCGGGGCTTTGCTTCGCGGTGGTGAAATAGACTATGATAAGGTTGCCAAGATTATTTTGCAAGACTTAAAAGATGGGAAATTGGGACCGATCACTTTAGACCGATAGGTCTTTTTTTGTTGCTTTTTGAATGAATAGATGCTATAATAAGCACCTGTATGAGGGGGAAAATATATGATAGATGAAGAAGCAAGTAAAGAGGAATTTGAACAACATTTTGGAGAATGGTCAAAAACAGATCAAGATACATTATGGAAGTATTTTAAACAGATGCAATCTTTTCGTAAAACGGAATTTACACCAGCCCATCTTTATGACAAGATTAACATTCATGCGCGAGTATTGAAAACTTTTTTCTTTTCTGATGAAGATAGTAAAGCAATTGCCATGCATACAGTTCGTTTTATGACAACAGAACATTTGCTTTATTTAATTGATCTGCTATATGGAATCGATCATTTATATTGGTTAAAACAAGATGCAACATCAGTAGTAAAACATTCAACGGAACAAGCATATATTAGGAAACGTTTTTTATCAGCTCACAATGTACCATTTACCATTCAAAATTTGTTCAAGATGTCACCACAAGAGTTTGAAGGACACTATCGAATAATTGCCCAAGATGGAACAAATGCTAGAGAAATCGCCATGGTGCGACAATATTTGACACCAAAATCAAGGAATCATATGCACGCGCAGAAAAAGCAAGTCGAAAAACTTCTCTATACAAGATGGAAACGGTTATTACCACAACTCATTGATCAAGGCGTTTTTTCTAGCCAGAACGATTTAAAACAGTTATTTGTATTTTGTAACCATAATCGTTTACCTTTGTTCTATAGTTTTACACTAGCATCGCAAGCATTGGAACAACAGTTATCAATCGATACTTACCTAAATCGAATGAAAGAAGCGAACGATCTTTTTAACGACGATAGCAAATGGGGTGCAAAGAAGCCAACACCTAATTGGACCGCCGAACACTTACCATATTTTACGCCTAATTATTTTGCCAATATAGCATTGTTAGAAGGCAATCAAGTGTCACGTTCAGCTATCGCATCTTATACAGAAATATTAGGACAATTGGATCCGACCGTTTTATATGCAAGACTAGAAACATTAAAGACTACACATCGCAGTCTCACTTTAAAAAATCTATTACAATCGGAAGAAAGTTGGCATCAAAAATATCACTTATCAAGCGAAGAATGTATTCAGATGTTTCCTTTTGGTGATGATACTGCAACAACGATATCCTATCAAAAAAAGAAAGCTTAAAAATAGCTTTTTTTTAGTATTAAAAATATCATAGTACTTGACAATACCAGGTAGTGGAGTTACAATAAAAAAGAAGGAAGTGGAGGAGTGAATAGTCAATTTAAAAAAGGAGTATTAGAGTTGATTGTCTTAAGTAGTGTTGCGAGTCACGATCGATATGGTTATGAACTAGTAGAGTCTGTATCCAAAGTGGTCGATGTCAATGAAGGAACCATCTATCCGCTGTTAAAGCGCTTAACTAATGAGCATTATTTTGAAACTTATTTGGTCGAATCAACCGAAGGACCTCCGAGAAAATATTATCATATCACCTCATTAGGAAGTGAAAGATTACAATTATTACAAGAACAATGGGTTACTTTCGAAAAAAGTGTCAACCAATTTTTAAAAAGGAGTAGAAAATGAAAAAAGTTACGTTTTTAAAAGAATTACGAAAAAAACTAGATGTTTTAGAAGATAGTGAAATTGATGATATCATCAAAGAATATGAAAATCACATTGATGAAGAATTAAAACAAGGGAAGAGGGAAGAAGATATTATTCGTGAATTCGGTTCGATCGATGAATTGGTTCGGGAAACGTTAAAAGCCTACAAAATATCGGATCGTTATTATCAGACGAAAACAGAACAAAAAGAAGGAGAAAAGGAGGAGACATTCGAAAAAACGATGGGAAAGATAGGGCATTCCATTGTATCATTTTTTCAGAATTTAGGAAATGTTGTCTTTCAAGAGGATGGAAATATCGCTTTGACGATGATTATTAAATTGTTATGTATTGTGTTAATGATCTGTACTTTGCGCTTGCCGTTTTACTTTTTAGAGTATATTGGAATTGATTTTTGGCTTTTTGATTTCTGCTATTTGGTGATTGCTTTCATCGTTGGGTATTATTTGCTGCGGATTTGGATTTTAGATACGAAAGAAAGACATGGAAATGAAGCTGGAAAAGCCATTCAGAAAAAAGGAAAAAACACGATCCATGCAACCGAGAAAGAAACGGATGAAGCATTTCTTAAGACAGAATCCATTTCCGAAAGACAAGAAAACAAAAGTAAAATCAGTCATGTAGTCTCGGTAATCGTTCGAATTTTTCTCTTCTTCTTTGCCTTACCATTCTTATTGATTACGATTGGTTGTTATATTTTCTTGGGTGTGTTGATTGCATTGTGGTGTCAAGGAATCTATCTCGTCGGTCTACTACTCATTGCCCTTGGCTGCTGCTTAAGTAGCACTGCCTTTACCACTTGGTGCTATCACATCATTGTAAAAGGAGGAAAATAATATGAAACGATATATGATACCTTTTTTGTTAGGGGTTTTCTTGATTGGTTTTGGGGGATGTTTCCTCTTCTTCGAAATCATGCAGTTTCAACCAACACAAGAAATTCCTGAAATTTTTGAAAAAACCGAAACACGGGAATACCGAATTCCTCTTACGGACAGAAAATATTATATAGAAATATCAAATCAAGACCATATTCAAGTACATTATGATCCTACCTATGAAAATGAAATGAAAATAGAAGTAACCTATGCACCGATTCTAGGCGATATTGCATACCACAGTTATACCGATCAAGCAGGTGTACGAAACATTTATTTCTACTTTGAAAATAGGCATCATCTTTTGTTTTCCAAAACAATTTATGATA
>CANTWQ010000110.1 GCA_947853365.1 uncultured Bacilli bacterium | reverse complement strand
TATGATGAAAATTCGTAATTTAGGTAAAAAGTCTCTAAAAGAAGTACTAGATAAGATTAGAGATTTGGGACTAACATTACGCGATGATGATTAAGAAGGAGGGTAACTATGGCATACAGAAAATTAGGACGTGTGAGTAAGCATAGAAAATCGATGTTAGCAAATTTAACGATTGATTTGATTAAGAATGAAAGTATTACTACTACCGAAACACGCGCCAAAGAAGTTCGTAAGTTCTTAGATAAAATGGTAACGTATGGCAAAAAAGGTGATTTAGTATCACGTAGAAAAGCAATTGCTTTCCTACACAATGATAGCGAAGTTGCCAAAAAAGTATTTGAAGATTTAGCTGTTCGTTACAAAGATCGTAATGGTGGATATACACGAATCTTAAAAATGGAAGAAAGAAAAGGCGACAATGCCTTAATGGTAGTATTAAAACTAGTTTAAAATAAGTGCTCAGTTGAGTACTTTTTTTTACCTGGCATATGATAGGGTATGAGGAAGTGAAAAAATGAACTGGCAGAGGTTACAGTCAGAAATGCAGGATACGAACGAGAAAATAGGAGTTTTAAAAGAGAACAGTCGTGTTTTGAAGGAGATGGAAGACTCGTTAAGTAAAGAAATGGATTGTGTCCAAAAAAGAATCGAATTTTATCGCCGTAAAAGGAAAGAGAAAGAAGAACTGCGCCAAAAAGGTTCCTGGCGATGTTTGCTAAAATCTTTACTAAAATATTTTATCATTGGGAGTGGTTTTGTAGCATTGCTATCCTTAGCTCATTATCAACAAATCATAAATATGGGTCAATTTTTGTCTATTGCAATTTTTGGAGGATGTGTGGCAACAGCGCTTGGCAATGGAAAAAAGATAAAAGATTTGGTTGTCTCGAAAATAAAACTGCATACAGATTTAACACTATCTTGTGATGAAGAATTAGCGAAAAAGATCAAACGAGAAGAATTGATCTACCACGCAATTTCTAAAAAGAAACAAGAAATCACGAACGAAAGAGAAAAAATTACCAACGCCTTATGTAAAGAAAAACAAATTTTAAAGAAACAAGGACAAAAAAAGTATGCTTTTTACTGGGCTATTACTTCAAGTGAAAATCAAGAGGAAAGTGTGAAAGTGTATCAAAAAACAATGAAATAAAAAAGGAAGAAAAGGCAAGGCACCTTTTCTTTTTATCATTCCCAAAACAACAACTAGGCATAAAATAGATTCTTTGCTATAATAATAAATGGAGGATGATAACATGAAAGCACTGATTACTGGCGCAACCTCGGGATTGGGTCTTTCCTTTGCCAAACAGTTAAGTGAAACAGGTCATGAACTCATCTTAGTAGGAAGAGATAAAGCAAAGTTAGAAAGTATACAAAGGCAATTAAAAACCAAAACAAAAGGAATCGTTATGGATCTATCTAAAGAGGCCAATGTGAAGTCCCTTTACGTATTGTGTAAAAATGAAGATATTGATATTTTAATTAACAATGCTGGATTTGGAATGTATGGGGCATTTGATACTATGGATTTAACAACCGAATTAGAAATGATTGAATTAAATATTAAGGCGCTTCATATTTTAAGCAAACTTTTTCTAAGAGATATGAAAAAGAAAAATAAAGGGTATATTTTAAATGTTGCATCGTTGGCATCGTTTTATCCTGGTCCCTTTATGGCCACATACTATGCTACTAAAAATTATGTCCGTAGTTTAACCGAAGCAATTTATCAAGAGTTGAAAGAAGAAAAACGAAATGTAGTGGTTTCTTGTTTATGCCCAGGTCCCATTGCAACGAACTTTAATCGCGTGGCTAAGGTGCAATTCCGGATGAAAGCAATGAAAAGTGATGATGTTGCAACATATGCATTAAAAGAAATGTTAGAGCATCAAAAACGTATCATTATTCCGGGCATAAAATTAAAATTATTAAAATGGATCAGTCGCTTTATTCCAAGTACATGGACTTTAAAAGTTACTAGAAAGATGCAACAGGAAGCAATTCAAAAAGAAAATTAAAAAAATATATCATGGAGGTGTAAGATGGAACAATGGAAATACTTGATCATTCCCTTGATCAGTGTCATTTTAGCCCAAGGAATTAAATTCGGTATCGAATCGATTCGTGAAAAAAAATGGATGTGGTCTCGGTTATTCAATGGAAACGGAGGAATGCCAAGTTCCCATACAGCCTTTACCTTTTCCCTCGTGATGGCAATTGGTCTTGGTGAAGGTTTTACATCACCACTTTTTGCTGTCAGTCTAGTGTTCGCTTGTATTGTAGGATATGATGCGATGGGATTGCGCATGGAAAGTGGTAAACAAGCTGTACGCATTAACGAACTATGGCAAGAAGTTTTTTCCAAAAAACGTGATCGAAAAATAACCAAACTAAAAGAACAACTTGGTCATAAACCACTGGAAGTATTGATGGGAGTATTCCTCGGCTGCATCGTTGCTATTTTATTTATGAATTTCTTACAATAGTGTTTGTAAAAAGCACTTTTTCTTTGCGTATTTTTCGATGATAGAGTATAATAGTAAGGAAAAAGAAGTAGGTGAAAATTGTGGAAAAAATAATTCGCGTAGAGCATTTAGATTTTCATTACCAAAACCATATCATTTTCACTGACTTCTCTTTTTCTGTTGACGAGGGCAGTTATATTGCTATATCTGGACCAAATGAAAGTGGAAAGACGACGTTAATGCGTCTTCTAACTGGCTATCTTCCAAGCAAGAATAAAATTGTGATTGGATATCAGTATATCGATTCTTCGCAAAAAGAAGAAATATTTTCTAAACTGGGAATTGTCAGTAATGAAGAAAGAAGTTTTCTCTATGAGAGTGTATATCGTGAATTGTGTTTTCCTTTAGAAAACCTAAATATGCCGAAAGACCAAATGGAAAAACGAATCATAGAAACATGCCAAAAATTACAGATAACCAATCTTTTAGATAAAAAGATTCAAGACTTAACCAAAAGCCAAAAACAGAAATTAAAAATTGCCTTAGCAATCATCCATCATCCCGCAATATTACTGTTAGATCAACCGTTTCGAAATCTAAATCGTCAGGATACCATAGATATCAAGAGAATTCTGAAAGAATTAAATCAACAAGAACATGTGACGATTCTTTTATTCAGTCAAAATCTAGAAGATACATTGGATGCAGATTATTTATACATTTTGTACCGCGGAAAATGGTTAATGGAGGGAAAGCCACTCGTTGTGATGCGAGAAGATAAATTATTAAATCGGATTGGCCTGAAATTACCATTTATGGTGGATCTTTCGTTAAAATTAGAATTTTATGAAGTATTAGATGAAATCATCTTAGATATGGAACGGATGGTGAATACCTTATGGAAATAAAATTAGAAAATGTCAGTTATCGTTATAAATTAAAATATTGGTTAAAAAAAGTAAATCTCAATTTACATGGACCTGATATCATTGGTATCATCGGTGATCAAAAAACATTATTATTAGAAATTTTAGATGGTAGGCATCTAGATATCAGTGGTACAGTTAAAATTGGAAATATGGTATTAAATGATGATACAAAAGAAAGGTTCCGCCGGAAAGTGGCCCTCATCGAACAAGAATATCACCCTTTCACCCCTTTATCGACGGTCGAAGAGGAGGCCGATTACATTTTTCATGCTTTAGAAATGGATGCAAAGAAAAAAAAGACCAAATTATTAGAAGCTTTGAAAATAGTTGGCTTAAAAGAAAATGTGTTACCTCGTTTCGTTCAGAGCTTATCAAGTGGAGAAAAGAAACGGTTACAAATTGCCCTGGGTCTACTCAGCCAACCGAAAGTTTTACTGTTTGACGAGCCTATGGTCGATTTAGATAGTGCTAATCAAAAAAAATTGCTTCGCCTTTGGAAAATTCTCCGAGAAAAATACAAAAAAACCATTCTCATCAGTTCCAATGATACAGATTTATTATATGAAAATGTCAATCGTTGTGTCGTCTTACAAAATCACACCGTTGTTTTAAATGAAGTGAGTGATACCTTATTTCAAGATGCTAATACTCTAGCAACTTATCATATTGCAATTCCCCGTTTGGTACAATTCACACTGCTAGCCAAAGAAAAAGGAATTCGATTATTCTATCACAAAGATATTAGAGATATTATAAAGGATATATATAAACATGTATAAAGATTTGGTATTGTTACGTAGTGTGAATTTACTAACAAAAGTCATTGGTTTGATTCTATGGATGGCAATGATAGTTGCAACTGATAATTTGTGGTATCTTTGCTTACTGAATTTATTTTTACTTTTTTTTGCCAAACGCCAAAGAGGAATTTGTTATTTATCGGTAGGGGCCCTCGTTTTAAACTGTTTTTCTTTCTTTTTTCCACAACTATTGTGGATAACGAAAATCATCAATATCATCGTATACGCTTGGTGTATCATGGGAACCATTTCTTTTGATCAAGTACAAGAATTTTTAGAACACAATCTTTATGCTCTCAATAATGGAAAGTATTTAGATCATATTCTTTCGTTGTTTTATCGCTTCAAAGGAATGAAAACCGCCTGGAATCAATTGGAAAATTTACGAAAGAGTTACGGCCAAAAAATGACGCTTGCGACATTCTACAAAAATAGTAAAATGGCATACCAAATGAGCAAGTATGAATATCAGCAGATCAAATATCTATATCAGATACGGCTATTTCATTTGTATCGTGAAAAAAGTTGGATGGAAGAATCGCAATTAGAAGTATGGGATTATCACTTTTTATTTTTTCACTTCGTACTTCTCATTTTATCATTTGCTATGGGAGGGATCATATGACAAGGTATAAAATTACTCTTTCCTACGATGGTAGCAACTTTGCAGGATTTCAAGTGCAACCGAATCTTAGAACCGTACAAGGAGAGATAGAACGCGCATTATCCTATATCAATCAGCAAAGAAAAACAACTTTTGTTGCCGCGGGAAGAACAGATCGTAAAGTACATGCAAAGGGGCAAGTGGGACACTGTGATTTTCATATTGAGATTCCGCCTTACAAATTAAAAAGGGCCATCAATAGTAATACGGACGACGATTTATATGTTGTCCATGTGGAAAAAGTAGATGAACGATTTCATGCACGTTTTTCAAAACATAAGAAAACATATATCTATCGAATCAATCTTGGCGAATATCAGCCAATGGAACGAAACTATATTTATCAATACAATCACAATCTAGATGTCGAAAGTATGCAAAAAGCCATTTCATTTTTACTTGGAACCCATGACTTTCGTGCGTTTGTCTCAGAAAACGAAGAAAAAGAAAATTGCATCAGAACGATTTATCAAGCAAGTATCACAAGATCGTTAGAGAATCCAAATATTTTGCAAATTTTATTTGAAGGAAATGGGTTCTTAAAATATCAAATTCGTAATATGGTTGGCTATTTAATCAAAGTGGGAGAGAAAAAAGTATCTCCTGATGAAATACAACAAGTTTTAACGAGTAAAGACCGAACCAAAGCTGGCAAAAGAGCTCCAGCACAAGGCCTTTGTTTAGAGAAAATAGAATATGTGGAGGAAATATGAAATATAATACAGAAATATTAGTAGTAGCCCAAGAATTAAAAAAAACACGAAGAGACATCTATGAAGTGATTCCAAATCCTTATATGGAAGAAAGTAAATACCTTTATTTGAAAAGAGTAAGAGACGGGAAATTGGCAACAACCGATTTATGTTCTTCTTTGATGCATCAGGTGCTAAAGGATACCATAACCGATATGCCCTATAGTATGTTATCCGCCGAAGAACAATTGACCCGGCAAATTTCTTATGAAAGATTGTTAGAAATAGAAGAAGTGTTAAATCAGCCACGAGTAATGAAAGACCATCCACATAAAATTTTAAGGAAATAGCGAAATTGATTGACTTTCAAGGGAAGTTTTAGTATAATCTAAATCGGTACATTTATTATCCCCACATAAGTTTTGTCCTGGGAAAACAGAACTTAATAAAAGGAGAAGGAAAATATGAAAAGTTATACACAAAAAAAAGAAACGATCGATCGTAAATGGTATGTGATCGATGCTGAAGGAAAATCACTAGGACGCGTTGCATCACTTGCAGCACACGTGTTACGTGGTAAAAACAAACCAACATATACACCACATTTAGATTGCGGTGATTATGTGATCATTATCAATGCAAGTAAAGTAAATCTAACTGGAAATAAACTAGAGGATAAAAAATATTATAATCACTCAATGTATCCAGGAGGACTTAGAGTAAGAACAGCCAAAGAAATGAAAGAACAATATCCAGAAGAAATGGTAGAACGTGCGGTAAAAGGAATGTTACCACACACGAGATTAGGACGCCAAATGTACAAAAAATTATTTGTATATGCTGGTAGTGAACACAAACACGAAGCCCAAAAACCAGTGGCTTTGGAGTTAAAATAGGAGGGTTTCGTATATGGCAAAAGAAGAAAAGAACATTTATACAGGAACAGGTAGAAGAAAAACAAGTGTAGCACGCGTTCGTATGACCGCCGGAAACGGTAAAATCACTGTAAATGGCCGTGATGTACATGAATATTTTCCATACGAAACATTAGTCATGGATTTAATGCAACCCCTTGATGTAACCAATACCAAAGATACATTTGATATTGAAGTAAGTGTGCAAGGTGGTGGTTTCTCAGGTCAAGCTGGAGCAGTTCGTTTGGGTATTACCAGAGCATTATTAGACTATGATAAAACAACACCAAGTGATTCAGAAAATAGTTTCCGTAAGGCATTAAAAGTCGAAGGCTTCATTACACGTGATGCTCGTAAGAAAGAACGTAAAAAACCAGGACTAAAAAAAGCACGTCGTGCACCACAATTCTCAAAACGTTAAAAGAAAAAGATCCAAATTGTTTGGGTCTTTTTTTGTCAATGTGTTGCCTAATTGCTAACTTTAAACAAAAGCATGTTCCGTTTACATATAATTAACGACATCAGATCATAAAAAGAAAAGAGGGACAATATGCTTTTTGGAAAAAGGCTAAGAGAATTACGAAAAGAACAGGGATGGACCCAAGAACAGTTGGGTGAAATGATTCATGTCAAAAAACCGACAATTTGTAAGTATGAAAAAGGAAGTCGTTTTCCAGATTTAGAAACACTATCAGAATTAACGATGATTTTTCATGTCGATTACAATACCTTATTAGGAGAAAGTAGGTATGCCGTCGCCGAAGAGGATACAACTTATGGGGTGATGTTAGCCAAAGAAGAAGTGGAATTTATCCAAGAATTACGAAAAAGAAAGAAACTATATGAAAAAATATGTGATAATCCACGGCGTATGGTTGAACTTTTAGAAAAGAAGATACGTTAAATTCACCAATGTGTGAATTTTTTTGTTATAATAAAAAAGAGAGGTAGATAAAATGAGAACAAGAAAATCGTTTTGGGAAAACACAACTTTACAATTATTATTGTTACTTGTTATTGGTATACTGTTACTTTATTCTTATTGGATCAAACCAAATGTTTTCTTTTTGGGGGATGATTCTCTTTTCCATTTATCAAATATTAAGGTGATTAGCGAAAGCCTTGACTTCTTTTCTGGCAAATGGTTCCCAAGCCCCATTGTTGAAGGAATTGCTAACAATCTAGGGTACGGTGTAGGGCTTTTCTATCCACGATTACCACATCTAGTAGCATCTTATCTCACCTACTTTTTATCTTTCTTTGGGGGAGATGCAATCACAGGGTATAAACTAACACATATTTTAGTTTTTGCTTTATCTAGTATGATGATGTATTATGTATCTTACCGTATTTTTAAAAATAAAAAAGTATCTTTTTTTACAGCCTTATTTTATATGACTTCTAGCTATTTATTATCAGACATCATATATCGCGATGCTTTTGCCGAAAGTTTTCTATTTCTCTTTTTTCCAATGGCCTTTTTAGGATTATACGAATTGTTTCACGGATCAAAAAAACAATTCTACCTATGGTTTATATTGGGATACCTTGGTATGCTTCATAGCCATCTTGTCGTAAGTATCTATCTAACGATTTTCTGTGTACTTTATCTTTTGTTTCAGAAAAAAGAATTGTTCCGCATGTCAAATTTAAAACATCTAATTTTTGCTTCTGTCATCATTTTGACTTGTTATCTACCATCCGTGATTCCTTTAATAGAACATAAGCTGTATGCATCTCTTGCTGTCTTCGCAGAAGATTTAATTTCCTCCGCTAATCTCGTTACTTCTTGTGCATTTCATCCTTTGGCATATTTCTTTCCTTTTTATGAAGGTACTAGAATTCAATTTTTTATTAACATGATTGTATGGCTTTTCATTGCTTTGGCAATTCGTTATCGCAAAGAAATATTTCAAACCAAAGGGCAAAAAAATCTTTTGATATCCCTTAGTGTTTTAGGCCTATTATTTGCTATTTTAACAACCAGACTTACCCCATGGCAATATGCTCCTTCCATATTATTGATGATTCAATTTCCGTGGCGATTAGAAGTCATTGTGATACTAGCAGCATCTATTCTTGCGGGAAGTTATTTTATACGCCCCTCTTATAAAGGTAAGAACTATGTAGAAGTG
>CANTWQ010000109.1 GCA_947853365.1 uncultured Bacilli bacterium | reverse complement strand
AAATAATTGCCCCATCGCACCAATAGAATATATATCAAAATGCTCCGCTACATTCTTTGTTTGTTAGGCTTTTCCTTTGGCTATCGAGGAATGAATTTGAGATGGTTGGTGGTACCGATTGCTAATGATATGCATATTTTCATTTTTTTTGTGTAAAATAGACTAGGTGAAAATGATGAATGAAATAACCATTCAACAACTATTACAGATACCACATTATACATTGATTGACATTCGTGATGAACGAAGATTTCAAGAAGGAAGAATTCCTAACAGCATGAATATTCCGATGGCCAAATTATTATCGAATCCCAATCAATATTTAAATACCACCACAACATATTATATCTACTGTGAGTTTGGTTATCAAAGCAGGCGTGTTTGTAGTGTTTTAAACAAATTAGGATATCATACCAAGAGCATTATCGATGGTTACTATGGATACGAAATGTTAGAAAAATAATCTACTTCATGCTATAATAATAGTTAGAAAGTAGGTTAAATATATGGAGTATATCATTATCATTCTTTTAGTTTTACTCATCATTTTAGTATTGGTATTATTAGGTATAAATTTTCTGAAAAAGGAAAATCATAATGATGTGAATACCAGTATGCGTGATATGATGGAGCGTCTGGGACATTTTGAAGCAAATATCAATAAAACATTAGGGACGTTTCAAGTTTCGTTAGGAAAGGAAATTACCAACGATTTTACAACGTTAAACGAAAAAATCGAATATCGTTTGGATAAAATCAATAATCATGTCAATGAACGGTTAGATCAAAATTTTGAAAAAACAAATAAGACATTTAATTCTGTTTTAGAAAGATTATCGAAAATTGACGAAGCCCAACGGAAAATTGAAACCTTGTCCAACGATATTGTATCGTTACAAAGCATTTTGACGGATAAAAAATCACGGGGTATTTTTGGTGAAGTGAATTTAAATCATATTTTAGCCAATGTTTTTGGTGAAAATAATAAGACCATTTATGAATTACAATATACACTGCCAAACGGTGCCATTGCTGATTCTATTTTGCATGCCCCAGAACCGCTCGGTAATATTTGTATTGACTCAAAATTTCCTTTAGAAAATTATCGAGCTATGGTCGATAAAAAGCTGTCGCAAGCGGAAAGAGATATGCATGAAAAACAATTTAAAATTGATGTTAAAAAACATATCGATGCCATTAGTAACAAATACATCATTCCTGATGTGACAAGTGACCAAGCTATTCTTTTCTTACCCGCAGAAGCAATTTATGCCGAACTCAATGCTTATCATCAAGACTTAATTGATTATGCTTATAAGAAAAAAGTATGGATTACCTCACCAACCACCTTGATTTCGACATTGACAGTCATTCAAATGATCATTAAAAATATGGAAAGAGATAAATACACTTCGATGATTCACGAAGAGTTAAAGAAATTAGGAATTGAATTTGCTCGTTATAAAGATCGCTGGGATCATTTAGCTAAAAGTATTCAATCAGTCAATAAAGATGTCGAAAGTGTGCATATTACGACCGATAAGATCAGTAAACGATTTGAAGTCATTAACCAAGTGCAAGTAGATAAATTAAAAGAGGGTGAAAAAGATGAAGTGGATACCTATCTCCAATAAAATTCTAAAATATGGCATTTTCCTTTACGCCATCTACGAATCTATCGTTCGTATCACGGCTGGGGAAATGGATCGTATTATGGTGGTTTTGGCCTTGTTTCCTTTGGCCATCATTCCATGGTTTGTCCGAAAAGTGATAAAGTACGATTTGTCCGACGTGTTAGAATTTGTTTATTTACTTTTTGTCATTTTAGCCTCTCTTTTGGGAAGTGTTCTAGGATGGTATCAATCCATCTCGTGGTGGGATTTATTTGTCCATGGCATCTCTGGGATTCTGACATCGATATTGGCATTATTGATATTAAAAAAGTTTTCTCTGTTAAATCGCAAAAACTTCTGGTTTTCCATTTTGTTCATGATTGTTTTCTCGCTTAGCGTGGCATCCATTTGGGAATTCATTGAATTTGCATCCGACAAATTCACTGGAGGAGATACCCAATGGGTATTAGAAACTGGAGTAGATGATACGATGACGGACATGTTAATTGCCTTCGTCGGCAGTATCGTTTTCTCTCTCATCTATACCTTACTAAAAAAAGATAACAACCAAACCTTACAAAAACTAGAAGATTTACTATAAGCCAAAAAAGATATTGGTATAAAATAAAACGAAACTTATCAAAATACAAATATGGAAATAAAAAGAAAAAAATCGAATACAATAAAACAAGGTGAAAAGTATGCGTATTTTTTTCTTTTTACTTGGATTTGGTTTGACCGTGATTGGAAGTACCTACTTTCTTATCTATCTAAATCTCTTTACCGTGGGATTTACAGTAGAAGAGTACTTTCGCTATACCATCCGACGTCCTGAATGCCTATTTGCCATCTTTGGCTTATTCGTCATGAGTATCGCTTGTTTCTGGAAGGAGAAGAAAAAATGATATATATCTATGATATTTTATTGAATTGGACTGATATGGATTTACAATATGACTTCTATGAATGGGATAAGAAAGATATGATCGAACATATCAAAAAAATCCCGTTAAAAAAGGTGAGCAAAGAAGATTACCACGAAATGATAAGTCATGAAATTACTTGTAGCAAAGAAGAATTAGAAAGTTTGTGCAATAAAACCGAAGTTTTTCGTAATGGGCGAATCGAATCGATTCCTTATGCCTTTTTAATTACCAATGGAGTAGAGGTCATGGCCTTAGAACTAAATTCCAAAGGCACTTCTCTTTATCGCAGTAAATTATTATTGGATGAAGAAGATGATGTAGTAGGGCTATCGGATCGTATCAGTATATCTGCATTCGATTATCAAGTTGGGCGGGCCTTAAAAAAGCAAGAATTGTTGACGCGGAAAGAAACCTATAAACGAAATTATCTGGCCAAAGAAATCACAGCTTCCTATCGAAAAAGTGAGAAAAAGAAGTTGGAATTTTTCTATCAAGAATATTTTCAAAAACCAGAAAGCGATATGAAGAAGATCTATCATGCACTACTCAATAGTTTGAAAAATTATAATGATCGCCATGATGCTTTATACGATTTATTACAATTGCCAAGACGGCAAAAAAATTCCACCAAAAAAGTATCCTAAGATACTTTCTCATAATCGATATACATCTTTTGTTTTACATTCTGTAAGGTTTGTTGGGCTTTGTTACGAGCCGCTTGGCTACTGTCCATCAAAACCTTAGTAACTTCCTCTGTATGGGCTTCATAGTAAGCTCTTTTTTCACGATAGGGTGCAAGAAATTCTTCCATTTTTTGAATGAGTTCTTTTTTACAACTAACGCATCCACGTGCTCCCGCCTTACATTCTTGACATACCGTTTCTAGGTTTTCATTTTTTAACAGTTTATGATAGTAATAAACCATGCAAACATCAGGATTGGCGGGATCATCTTTTTTGATTTTTTGTGGGTCTGTAACAGCCCCCATAATTTTTTTGGCAATGGTTGCATCATCGTCTTTTAAATAAATGGCATTGCCAAGACTTTTTCCCATTTTTTCATTGCCGTCTAATCCCTTAATGCGTGGAGTAGGAGAGAGAATAGGTTCTGGTTCTTTTAACGTAACTCCATAGATATGATTGAATTTACGAACGATTTCTCGGCACTGCTCAATTAACGGCAATTGATCTTCCCCAACGGGAACCACTTCTCCTTGTAAGGCTGTAATATCCGCGGCTTGGGAAACTGGATATCCGACAAAGCCGTAAGTAACACTTTCCCCATCATTGCCAAAAAGCGCTTTCTTTTGTGCAATTTCTGTTTTTACCGTCGGATTACGATATAGTCGTGCCATTGTTACCAAATTGGAATAAAAGACCGTTAGTTCCGCGATTTCAGGAACCATCGACTGAATAAAAAGATGCGTTTTTTTCGGATCGATTCCAACCGACAACAAATCGATTGCTAGTTCATAAACATTTTTCTTCACAAATTCTGGTTGATCGAAATGATCGGTCAAAGCTTGCACATCGGCAATTTCCAAAAAGAAATCATAATCATCTTGTAATCTGACCCAATTTTGACAAGCGCCAAAATAATGTCCTAGATGTAAATTACCGGTTGGGCGAATTCCTGTTAAAATGGTTTTCTTCATCGTATCACATTCCTTTTTTATATTTCTCTAATGCATTCATCATACCATAAATGATAGAAATTGACAAATGTATTTGCCCGTACGTCTCCCTCAAACATCTTTTATGATTGAAAAAAATCCTTTTTTGTGGTAAAATAGGTCGTACCAAAAGGGGGTTGGAACCAATGAGTGATCAGGAAAAACCAAAGATATCCTATACTGCATTAGAAAAGGAATATAGCATTACACGGGGTTCTTTATCACGTTATTTAAAAAAGCATCCGAATACAGACGTGATGGATGCCATTTCCCATTTACAAACGGCGAAGAGAACGCGACGTCAACTTGCTCCGAATCAGACTTATTATATGGACGAAAATGGGCAGAAAATAAAAATTAGCGTTGTGGATTATGCCAAACGGATCGGATGTAGCAAAACGCCACTTTATAATAAATTAAAAGAAGGATATAGCCTAGAAGAAGCAGGACGTATTGTTACTAGTAACCAACATGAAACTTTTCCAGATGAAAACGGTAATCAAAAAACATTACTCGAACTTTCGATAGAACATCAAGTGGGATACGAATATCTTTGCGCATGCAACCGAAAAGACCCACACTTCAGGGAACATGTAAGTGATTATTTGAATGCATATCAACACCGAGGAAAAATGATTCGAATGAAAGATGGAACCACATTAAAACAATACTGTATTCAAAATGGATATAATTATCGTGTCATTTATGAAGCCATGAAGAAAAAAAACATGTCACTAGAAGATGCCATTTCCACTTATCTTGCCCATGGACAAAGTGAACCTCGCAATTGGAAATATGAATATCATGGAATTATTTTATCGCATCTTCTTACCAAGTATCAATTAGATTCTCATTTTATTTTAGAACAATTACGAAATAAAGTATCACTTTTAGATGCCATTCGAAAAGCACTGTTTGAAAATGGTTGGAACCAAAGAATATGTCCGCATCATAAACTATTTTTAGAAATTTTACAAATGTTAGAGGAATGCCCATCGACCGAACGGATGATGGTATTAGAAAGAACCTCTTTAACCCCGGAAGAAAAACGAATCTTTGAAGAACGGTACAATCGTTTTTCCATCATTCGCCGCGATCTTTTTTTAATCAGAATGAAAGATGAAATGAAAGGACAGTCCGATACCGAAAAAAAGAGATTAAAAGAACACTACCAATTAACGGAAGAAGAATTTAACTATGTCGAAAAAATGTTACAAGAGGGATTTCTAGAAACAATATCTTTACAAGAAAAAGGACAATTACATCACCATGCATTATATTATCACCCACCAAAGAAAAAAACGAATTCTTTTTAAGGGACGATCCTAGAAAATAGAAAACCCAACTTGATAAAAAATGGTCCATCGATCAAACGCGCCTCTTGGTGTATAAAAGCATCTAATCTAGTCAAAAATAAAAAAGACAAGTTTGACAGGAAATATAGAGTGATATATAATAAACCTAGAAACGAAGAACAAGACGAGTACAAAAAGAAAAGAAATGAGAGAGTTCGTGGTTGGTGCAAACGAATCAACATCTTTTTCGAAAGAACACTTGGGAGTTACTGAAAGAAACAAGTAGAATCAGTCGGCCAAAACCGTTATCCAAAGAAAGCGATTGTAGTAATACAATAATTTGGGTGGTACCGCGGATTAACAGGAATTCGTCCCTTATGGACATTCCTGTTTTTGATTGGAGGAAACACATGATACAAGATATTAGAGATATTTATCAAGAAGTAGAAAAATTTATGGATCAAGAAATCACCTTGCAAGGATGGATTCGTAATCACCGGAAACAAAAAGAATTTGGATTCATTGATTTTAACGATGGAACCTATTTTAAAGGTGTCCAAATCATCTATGATAACACTTTGCCAGATTTTGAAGAAATTCAAAAACTGCGTGTAGGATGTGCCTTGACAGTGAAAGGAACTTTAAAGAAGTCTCCCAAAGAAAACCAAGCATTTGAATTACACTTATCATCTTACCAGTTGGAAGGAGACTGTCCGGAAGATTATCCGATTCAACCCAAACGGCATACGCGTGAATTCTTAAGAGAGCAAGCATATCTTCGCCCGCGGACCAATCTCTTTGGCGCAGTATTTCGTATTCGTAGCATTGCAGCGATGGCCATTCATGAATACTTTCAAAAAAATCATTATGTTTATGTACATACACCTTTAATTACTACGACTGACTGTGAAGGATCAGATCAAATGTTTAAAATCACGACTTTAGATTTCAATCATTTGCCAATGGTGGATGGGCATGTCGATTTAAGCAAAGACTTATTTGGTAAACAGGCCTATATTACCGGAACTGGACAATTACATGGCGAATCATTTGCCATGGCCTATAAAAAAATATATACCTTTGGTCCAACGTTTCGAACGGAAAACTCGAATACCAAAACCCATGCCAACGAATTTTGGATGATCGAACCAGAAATTGCTTTTTGTGATTTGGATGGACTGATGGATATCGAAGAAGAAATGTTAAAATATGTCGTATCTTATGTTTTAGAACACGCGCAAGAAGAAATTGCTTTCTGTGATAGTTTTGTTGAAAAAGGATTAAAACAAAAACTAGAAAAGTTGGTCGCATCGAAATTTGTTCGGATCACGCACCATGAAGTAGTCGATATTTTAAAGAAAGCCAATATCAAATGGGAGTTTACACCGGATGATAACGAAGATATTGCCAAAGAACACGAACGCTATATTACGGAATATTTTGATGGTCCTGTCTTTATTACCAATTGGCCAAAAGATATCAAAGCTTGGTATATGAAAGTAAACGACGATGGCAAAACTGTAGCCGCGGTCGATTTAGAAGTCCCAGGTGCAGGGGAATTGATGGGCGGTTCACAAAGGGAAGAAAATTACGATAAACTACAAAAACGGATGAAAGAAATGGGAATTGAAGAAGACGTTGTCGATTGGTACTGTAACCTACGTCGTTTTGGGGGATGTTACCACTCTGGTTTTGGGATGGGCTTTGAACGGTTGTTAATTTATTTAACAGGCGTCGAAAACATTCGTGATGTGATTCCATTCCCAAGAACACCAGGAAACTGTGATTACTAAAAGTTGGAAATTCCAACTTTTTTTGTATAAAAGCCAAAAAACAGACCACACTACAAACGAGGTGGAATATGAAAAAGTTACTCGTATCATTAGCCATTTTATTCCTTTTAACCGGATGTAGTTTTTCCGATTTAATGAATACTCCGACCAAAAGAGTCGAAGAATTTCTCGGTAAATATCAAATTATGGATAGTACCGTTTTACAACAACTAAGTGATGTCGTATCTCGAACTGATTCTCTTGATGAAAGTCAAAAAAAAGAATATCGCGATCTGATGAAAAAACAATATCAAAATTTGATGTACAAAATAAAAGATGAAACCGTCGATGGCGACCAGGCCACGGTCGAGGTGGAAATCGAAGTATTTAACTATGGCAAACAAATAGAGGATGCCCAAAATTATTTGGAAGAACACGAACAAGAATTTGTGACGGATGGCAACGTCGATTATCAAAAGTTTATGGATTATAAAATAGACAAAATGCAAAATACCACCGAAAAAATTCAATATACCATTCTCTTTTCTGTTCACAAAGAAGACGGTGTATGGATCTTAGATGATATTGGTGATGATGCTAGACGAAAAATCCATGGTTTATATATCGGGTAGATAGAAAGGACTAAAACAATACAATCAAACATATACTGGGATAGGTGATAAGATGAAAAAAATGATAGCCTATCTCTTTTTTGTGAGTCTTCTTTTTTTGTATCCTTGGAATGTCCAAGCAATCCTCACGAATGTCAGTAGCCGAAATGCCATTGTGATGGATATTCCATCTGGCCGTATTCTATATGCCAAGGCCATCAATGAACCCCGTTTGATTGCATCGATTACGAAAATTATGACCTGTATCCTAGCCATCGAATCCGGCAAAACCGAGGACATCGTGACGGTTGGTGAAGAAGTATTGGAAATGTATGGTTCCAATATTTATTTGGAACTAGGGGAACAGATGAAGTTAAAAGATCTGTTATATGGATTGATGCTTAGAAGTGGTAACGATGCTGCGATTGTCATTGCTACTTATATTGGCGGAAGTGAAGAACAGTTTGTGGCCATGATGAACCAAAAAGCCCAAGAAATTGGAATGACGAACACGATCTTTCGTAATAGTCATGGACTAGATGAGAAAACTGAAAACTATTCGACGGCCTATGATATGGCCAAATTATCCGCATATGCCTATCAAAATCCGATGTACCGTGAAATTACCATTACTAAAAAATATACTGTCATTGGTAACGATAAAACCTATCTCTGGCATAATCGTAATGAATTACTTTTTGACTATGAATACATCACGAGTGGCAAAACCGGTTATACTCCTCGTGCTGGCAAAACACTGGTGACAACCGCTTCGAAAAATGGACTCGAATTAACCAGCGTCGTTTTCAATGACGGCAATCATTATCAAACCCAAAAAGAGCTCTACGAAGAAATCTTTGCTAGTTACAAAAATTATATCATTCTCGATAAAGACCATTTTCAAATTGATGATACTTACTACCAGGACCCCATCTATATTGAAAATAGTTTTATTTATCCTTTGACGGAAGAAGAAGCGGAAAACATTCGGGTTTTGATCCAACTAACCAAACAAAAAAACTATAAAGATCAAGAAGTGGTAGGGATTGCAAAAGTCTTGTTAAAAGATGAAGTCTTGCACGAAGAAAAGATTCATGTATCCATTCCCAAGAAAAAGAGTTTCTGGCAAAGAATAGGAGAGTGGTTTCAATGATGAACCATCTCTTTGGCATTTTCATCATCGCAGGTATTATTTTTAGCCTCTTAACAGGAAATATCGAAGCAATCAACAATGAAATCATTGCCGCTCCGAGGCAAATATTAGATCTCTTTTTATCGATGTTTCCGTTTATGATTCTGTGGAGTGGTATTATGAACATTGCCAAAGAAGCCGGAGTATTAGAAAAAATGACACATTGGATGCGCCCCTTGTTTCGTATTTTATTTCCTGAATTAAAAGAAGATGATGAAGCCCTTGGATATATTGCCAGTAACATTACCATCAACATGTTAGGAATTCATAATGCTTCGACCCCCTTTGGCTTGAAAGCAATGAAATGTTTACAAGAGAAAAATCCCAATAAAACAACCGCAACGAGAAGTATGATCACCTTTTTAGTATTAAATACTGGAGGAGTTACATTACTAGCCACCGATATCATAGCCGTTCGCAGTATGTATCAAAGCCCCAATCCTGCGTTGATCTTAGTAACTACGATCACCGCCACATTGATTTCGAACGTCTTTGGTCTCATCATGGATCGCCTTTTCTATGAAAGGAGTAAACGCCGTGAATCTAGTGCAAATCAGTAATTATTTTTTACCCGTTTTGGTCTTACTGTTGATTGGCTATGGATATGATAAAAAAGTTCCTCTTTATGATGCTTTTTTAAAAGGAGCCAAAGAAGGCATGGATTTGGCTTTTTCAATTTTACCGTGTTTAATGGCCATGATTTTTGGTGTCAATCTCCTACTTAGAAGTGGTTTGTTAGATTCTATTTTCACCTTATTTCGACCAGTGTTTACATTCTTGAAAATACCGATTGAAATTTTGCCCATGGCTCTCATTCGTCCCATTTCGGGCAATGCTTCTTTTGCTGTCATGATCGATTTGATTCAAAAATATGGTGTCGATACTTTCATAGGACGCTTAGCGGCGACCTTACAAGGAAGTAGTGATACAACCATTTATGTTCTAAGTCTATACTTTGGTAGTATTGGCATCAAAAATAGCAAATACGCCTTAAAAGCCGGCCTGATGGCCGATGCTATGGCTGTGTTTGCTAGCATTTTACTGGTTCATCTCTTCTTCGGTTAGATTGACAGAAAGCAGAAATATTCGTATAATGATGTTAGAATTGGGTGAGGATATGGAAAGTGGAAACAAATTGTTAAACTATGTAATTATTGGTAGCAGTGAAAACGGTAAAATCACCAACTTTGTCGGAGCCATCATTCTTTATCAAGATGAAAAAGGAAAACAACATCGCATCACCACAACGACTATGGACGATACCACCAAAAAGCTAGATGAAATTTCTGGACGTAGCAAAGAACAAGATCCGATTAAGCGAAAAGAAATCCTTCATGAAGTACGAAAAGTCTATCGCTTTATCGATGAAAAAGAAGCACCATTAGAATGGCTTTCCTATTTGAAAGAATCGAAGCAAGCACCACCACAAGAGGAAGCCAAGCCACAGTTTAAACTTACATATCAAAATCAAAAAGGATTAGAAAAACTTCCCTTAAAAAAAACACTTCAACGGATTGGAAGCGTCGTTTTAGCTAGCGGTCTCATCTGGGCCGGATGGAATCTTGCCAAAGAGGAAAAAGTCCCAACGACCGTCGATATTAGTACCATCATGGCTCATGTTCCAAAGATGGAACCGGCGATTGTTTTTAATAAACAAGAACACTTGACTTGGCCAAGTAGAGATCAATCACTAACCGAAAATGATTTAACGTATCAAACTTATTATACGAAAAACAACTATTTTTATCAAAGAGGTATCGAAGGCGGTTGGAAACCAGAACAATGTACGACTTATGTTTTTGGAAGAGTGCAAGAATTATATGATCGCTTTCATCTCGACTATCAACCGATCGATCAAATCACCGAATACCACAATGCGGGTGATTGGTTAAAATCTCATAAAGAAGCTTATCTCAAAGGAGAAACCAATCTTTCTTGGAAAGAACATGTCAATGACATTCATCAAATTTATCCCGGCGATATTGTCGTCTACGAACAAGTAGAAAGTGAATATCCAGATGATCCATTATATGGTCATGTGGCTTTTGTCGAAGATGTCGATTATCCAAAAGGAACGATCGTCCTATCCGAAGGGAATGTTGTCAATCAAACGGATAAAAATCCGCAAGGATATCGCTTATCTACTGTAACATTTGATGAGTTTTTATCACGAAGTAACAACAAATACATTGATGGAACCTGGATCCTATGTAATCGTCGATTAGGAAACCCAAGCCTCATCCACACCATTCATAAACCACAATATCAAAATGCCAAAACGGGCGAAGCTTTGACCGCGGCCGAAATTGAAAACGATACTTCGTTTACCACCAGCAATCTATTTCCAACAAGGAAATAATCATTGCCAAATTCAGTCAGAAAAGATATAATAACAAAGCAGGTGATATCTATGGAAAGATTACAAAAAGTAATTGCCAATGCTGGTTTTATCTCTCGTCGGAAAGCCGAAGAATTGATCCGTCAAGGACGTGTTTTTGTCGATGGTGTAAAAGTAGTCGAATTAGGAACCAAAGTAGCAAAAGGACAAATGATTACCATCGATGGCAAAATGTTAGAAAAAGAGGAAAAAGAGTATTATCTATTAAATAAACCGCGTGGTGTAGTAACCACCACTAGCGATGATAAACATAGAAAAACAGTCGTCGATTTGATTCCAACCGACAAAAGAATCTATCCCGTAGGGCGTCTCGATTATGATACGACAGGCTTGTTAATTTTAACCAATGATGGGGAGTTAGCCAATCTATTAACCGATCCCAAGCAGAAAATCGAAAAAGAATATATCGTCAAAGTCAAAGGGATCGTTGGCGCTAAACAAATCATTCCCCTACAACAAGGCATCCTTCTAGACGGAGTCAAATGTATTCCGCGGCGTGTGAAATTACGTAAAGTAGACAAAGAGAAAGATACATCGATGATCGAACTTACCATCTGTGAAGGAAAAAATCATGAAATAAAGCGAATGATGGCATCCGTTGGATTGGAAGTATTAAAACTAAAACGCGAACGAATCGGCTTTCTAACCCTCGGTAATTTACCATCAGGAAAGGCCCGAAAACTGACGGTCAAAGAAGTGAAAAAACTATATCAATATCAAAAAACCAAACAAAAATAAGCCGTTTTGGCTTATTTTTTATGCATCGATTTTTTCGATGGCCCCTGTAGGACAACTCTCAATGGCATCTTGAACCGAATTTTCTTTGTCTTCTGGAACAACCTCGACTTTTGTTTGAGCTAATCCGTCATCCCCAAGTTCAAAAACATCTCCTTCAATTGCTTGACATGCACCACATCCGATACATACATCTTTGTTTACTTTTACTTTCATCTTTACACCTCGATTTCATTATATCCTAAATAGCATAAAAGTCAAATGTATTTTATCTGCCTTTTCATACTTTTCTGTATGATAAATACAAAAAAATGACAATTGCTTGACGCCTCATTTTGTAAATCTAATTGCCCGAACAGCAATCTTATGATATGATTATCTTAAAGTAAGAGGTGGTAAGATGGAAAGTCGCATGGATCGTTATCAAAGTGATCATAACAATACCAAAAAACCAACGACACGTATTGCGAAAAATCAAAAATTATATGAAGATTTTTATACCAAACCCGTCTATAAGGAAATTACCCCTGTTCCAGTCGAAGATTTAAAGCGCGTGATACATCTCGATGAAATCAAACAAGAAACCAAAACCAGGGAAGCATATCATAATCAAAAAGACTTCTTATTACCCAATCGTCAACCGGAACGGAAAAGTAAGGACTTATCACACTTTTTTCAAGAAGAAGAAAAGAAAAACTATGATATCAATGATGTATTAGCATTGGCCAAAAAAAATCGCGAAATCGAAGATGAAAAAGAAACCAGACGCAACTTACGAAATACAGATTACAATATTTTAGCAGGCATGAAACCAGAAGAAATCGAACAAATTCATGCAGAAAAAGAAAAAACCAAGGAAGAAGAATTAGAAGAGTTAATTCACACGATTACATCAAAGTCATTGGCTGACGATATTAAGGAACAAGAAGAACCTGATGACGGAAAAGAATTATTGAGTGATTTGATGCCGACGAGTGCCAACGAAACCGTCATATCAGAAGAATTATCGAAGCAAATCTTAGATAAAGAAAATATCCCAGAAGAAAAAGCAGGGAATACAGATACCATCGATCGATCTTTCTATACCAAATCGATGGATTTAACCGATGAAGATTTTGATGAAGAAGGCCTCGATGATGAATTTGTCGAAAAAGAACATCCAGTGCGAGATTTCCTGAAAGTATTTATTGCCGTAATCATCGTTGTGGGGATTGCGGTTGCCGTCTTTTATTTCTTAAATCGCTTGTAAGAAGAGAAATCTTCTTTTTTCTTGGCTTCAAACATAAAATTTAATGGTGATCATCGATGCGACGGAAATCTTCCAAAAAGAAAAAAATAAAAATTTGGGTGGGGGCAATGATTGGCGTTTTGCTTACCACCATCCTCTTTTTATATTTCATTGGAAATAAAGTATGGCCAATTATCGTAAGCTATGCGAAGATGGATGTCGAGAATCTAATGATAGAAGTGATTCATCAATCTGTACAAAAAAAAGCCCTCGAAGGGATCGATTTAGAGCAAATTTATATTACCGAAAAAAATAATGATGGGACAATTACGATGGTCGATTTTAATACCAACATGATCAATCAATTACTTTCCAAAACCAATGAAATCGTTCAAACCAATCTATCCTATATTACCTCGGGCAATATCGAGAAACTAAAAGAATCCAATATTGAATTGGACGAGACCTTATTAAAAAACGTGAAGAAAAAAAGAGTGACGCAAATTCCCATCGGCGTGATTTTTGCGAACAGTCTTCTTTCTAATCTTGGACCAAGCATTCCTGTTGCAGTGAACTTTGTCGGAAATGTAGAAAGTAATATCAATTACCAGATGAAAAGTTATGGAATTAACAATGTCATGATGGAAACATCGATTCATATATCCGTAACACTCAATTTAATTTTACCTCTGCCCCCGCAACAACAAGTGAAAGTGACATTAGATGTTCCTTTATCCGTGAAAATGATTCAAGGAAAGGTACCAGAATATTATCATAATGGTTATCAACAACAATCTCCTTTATCTATTTTACCGTCAGAATAACAAACACACATTTGCAAAAGCGTAAATCAATGAAAAAACCAAAACTCTATATAAATAAAAATAAGAAACTATGTTATACTATCTATAGAGAGTAGAGGTTGTCGTAATGAAAAAGAAAAAACGATTAAAATTAAAACTGTTACCTATTTTTATCGTCGTTACCCTGGGTGTTGGTTTGGGTATAGGTCTTTCGTTATTGGTGAATGATGCAAATTATCGTACCGGTTATATCAAAGGAAATGAAAATGCTATTTCCTCTTACAACGATGCTTTAGAAACCGTCGAAAAATTTGCCCGGGGAAGTGAAATTTCCTACACGACGAAAGATGCCATCGAACAAAATGGGACAACCTATTATAAAGCAAAGATTGGCAAGAATAATTATTATTTGAATAAAGAAAATATTACAGATACCAAAGAAGATATTGTAGCCGAAAAAGAAGTTTATGTCCGAACGACCTATCACTTGCTAGGAGAAGCTTTAGATGGTACGTTATTATCCTTATTAGAAAAGGGAAGTAAGTTATCCGTCGAAGGATACCATAACATCAATAGTGATGGTTCGGTTGATTACTATAAAACAACGATCGATGGTATTACAGGCTATTTCCCAGCCAAATATACCTTGCAAGAGGAAACAGAAGCCAATAAAAATTACGATGAAGAAAATACATATCAAGTACATGTTGGACGAAAAGATATCTATGGGGGAGGAAATGCCGCTTCCGCAGATTATTATCCGGTCGAAAAACCAACATTTACTGAGAATCCTATGCCAGAAGAAGTACGCGCTTTCTATTTAAACGGAACCAAAAGTGTCATGAGTAAAATAGATCAATATATAGAACTGGCCAAAAAAGCGAATATCAATGCCTTCGTCGTCGATATCAAAGATAGTGGAGTACCTGCTTATCAATCGAAAGTATACGAGCAAGTATCCCCGACCAATTATCAATATGCCCAGCAAACAATGGAAGAATATCGTGCCCAAATTCAAAAAATAAAAGATGCCGGTTTCTATGTGATAGGCCGTATTAGTGCATTTAAAGACAAGTACTATGCCATGGACCATCCCGAACATGCCATCTTAGATACGTCGACCAATGAACCATATTTATTATCCGAAAGTTATTGGCCAAGTGCCTTTTCCCGAGATGTTTGGAAATATAATGTTGATCTTGCCAAAGAAGCCGTACAAGAAATGGGATTCAATGAAATTCAATTTGATTATGTTAGATTTCCAGACCGTACCATTAAAATCGAACGTGAAGGAAAATTGAATTTGCAAAACGAATATAATGAAGAAAAAATCCAAGCAATCCAACGGTTTCTCATGTATGCTTGTAACGAACTACATACCCTAGGTGTCTATGTATCCGCGGATGTCTTTGGCGAAAGTGCCCATTCCTATGTGACCGCCTACGGCCAATATTGGGGTGCAATCAGTAATGTCGTCGATGTGATCAGTGCTATGCCATATCCCGATCATTTTTCTACATACGAATACGGATTCAAAGTACCTGTTTGGACCGTACCTTACGACATTTTGTATTACTGGGGAAAAAATTATGCCGCTGTTAGACAAAGCGAAATCCCAACACCTGCCATTGCCAGAACATGGATTCAAACATATAATACGATCAAAAAACCATACATTACTTATGGTGCCAAAGAAGTATCCGATCAAATTCAAGGTTTATATGATGCCGGCTTAACAGGAGGATTTATGACTTGGAATTCCAGTTCCAATCTTGAAAAATTAGAAAGTCAATTAGAGGCTTATCAAAAGGAGTATATCAAATGAAATCAATCATCATCAACGACCAAGAATATCAATTACAAAAAAATTACAAAGAGGTCTTTCAATTAGAGGAAATAGTTAGTAAATGTACCGATTATTTCAAAGATTTCGATTATATTTTTGGCGATTATGCTTATGGAAAGCTAAGATTAAAAGGCTTTTATGATAGTAAAAACAAACGAGCCAAAGAAATTAATGATATTGCTAATCTTTCTGAATATTTAGAAAAATATTGCGCCTATAATTGTGGCTACTTTTTACTACAAAAAAAGAAATAAAAGGACGCTTGTAGACAAAATCTACTATTTTCATCATAAAAAGATTGAAATTCCATGGATTTCTTGTTAAAATGGATAATAGGAAGAATAAGGAGGACTGTTATGGATAAAAAAATGATGTCGATTGTACTAGATGATGGATCGATCGATGAAGTAGAAGTAATATTAGCATTTGCATTTAAAGATACAAAAAAAGAATATGTGGTATATACCAAAAACGAAACGGATGAGAATGGAAATGTCACCATTTACGTTGCATCTTGTGAAAAAGATGATCAGGGAGAGTATCATTTAGGTAATATCGAATCAGATCAAGAATGGGGAAGAGTCAAAGAAGTTTTACGAGAACTATCGAAACAACCGGAAGAATAAAAAAAGGAGGAAATTAAAATGGCAGAAGCAATGACGATCACACCGCAAACAAAAATTGCAGATGATTTCTTTCAAAATATCGTTGTCTATCGCGACAAGAAAAAACCATTTTCTTTCAAGAAAGGATCCAAAGCAAGTAAAGTAAGAACTATTTTGTTTTCGAAAGGAACCAATGCTCGAATTAGAAATTTCACTTCTCGTCTCATTGCCGCTTGGGAAGAGAAAAATATAGAAAAAACAGAGAAGAAAATGACCAAAACGATCGAGAAGGCAATGGAGAAAATGGCTCCAGAAGGCGAAATAGTAGAATTAGATCCTTTCTATGTAATGTCTACAATCAAAAAACTAGATCGTATGGGAGCGGTTTTAGCAAAGAAAACGGGAAATAAGATATATCTGGAAAACAAAGAAATCTTGGATGCCGAAATCAAAGCGGGTAAAAAAGATAAGATGTTCGGGGGATATCGAATTGGAAGAGCATTGAAAGTAAAAATGAACCAATTAAGAAATCTCAGCAGCTGGATGGATGCTACCAATAAGTTGGAACCAGTAGAAGTAACTGAAACAAAAGAAGAAGTAGAAGAAAAACCATCGGCTGTCTTAAACGAAAGAATGCAGGAATTAGATCAGTTCTTAAATCATAGTATGGATAAATTAACCAAACCAGCGGAATTACCGAAATTAGATTTACAAACAAACGAAGCAAATGAAGAAACGTTCGAACTTCCACCAGAACCAAATTTTGAACCGGAAGATAAGGAAGAATTACAAAAAGAACGTCAAGAGATTCAAGAAGCAATTGCCGCCAAAAAAAGGAAGGAGAATACTATGGCAGAGGAGAAGAAGTTGGACCCATTAAATCCACCAGTATTTAATCAACAAGCAAATACAGTGAAAACTGAAAAACAAGCAACTAAAGATGTTCCAACGATTGCATTACCAGAAGATGTCGAAGCATTGAAAAAACAAGTAGGTGCAACGATCAAAAATATTCAAGCACAAACCGATCGAATTGCAGAAGTAGATAAAAAAGATGCCGAAGTAAGTCAAAGTATCAACAATTTGGATCGTGATATCAAGCAAGAAGAGGCTAGAAGAGATAGTGCCAAACAAAAAATCAATTACTATCGTGAATTGGTAGAAACTAGATGGCGTGTGTTGAATCAACAAAGTGATGATTTGGATCGCTCTTATTCTAGTAAGACACGTGCATTAGAAGAAAAACAAGCCAAAGAAAAAGATATGACCAAACAAAAAGGAGAAATTGCTGAGGAAGCAGGTAAATTGGAATTAGTAGCGAAAGGTTATGAAGATGTCGCTGCGGAAATGCAAAATGTATCTGCACAAGTACAACAAACAACCGGAAAACAACCAGGAAATGCCGAAGAAGATGTCAAAACTTATAGTTATGGAAGAACTGTTTAGCAGTTCTTTTTTTTGATTCCTTCATGGAAGGCAATTTTACCAATCGCCACTATCTATAAAAAGACTTGATTGTGAGGTAGGATAAGAAATATTTATTTGACTTTCGCTCGATTGGAGATTTGGAAAGAGCATAACGTTACCTCTTTTTTCATAAAGTGAAATAGGAGGATGTCAATGAAACAGACCATAGAATTCTACTATAATCTAAGAATTGAAAATTTACATTTCCAAAATCAGATCTATTACTTTAATGCATATGGTCAAGCTTTTGAACTAAGAGTCTATCAGCGCTCCGAAGAAGAGTTAAACCAATTGTTCGAATTACAGTTAGAAGCCCATCATCAAGACTCCTCATATCAACAAATGATATTAAATCGCAATCAACAAATGATTACATGGATTGATCAGAAGCCATACGTTTTGCTCAAACAAAACGGTGACTATCATCACCTTTTAAGACTAGAAGATTTAAAATTTTTACCTGTTTACCAGATACGCAATAAACAATATCTTGTTCATTTTCCGTGGACGACCCTTTGGATGCAGAAAATCGATTATATTGAATATCAAATGGCACATTTAGAAAATGAGTATCCCATATTGGCCGAAAGTCTATGGTATTTTATTGGCCTGGGAGAAAATGCAATTAGTTATGTTGTGAACACTGAAAATGAAGTGAGAAGGGAAACGGTCGATCATTTGGTGGTTGCACATCGACGCCTCAAAAGTACAGATATGCGTGCCGATTATTATAATCCATTGACTTTAATTATCGATCATCCAACTAGAGATATTGCTGAATATCTAAAATCCTCCTTTTTAGAAGGAAAGTATGACCTCAATGAAATAGAAGCTTTTTTAAATGGAGTTGCTTTATCTCCTTATGGCTATCGTCTCTTATTTGGTAGATTATTATTTCCTTCTTTTTACTTTGATTGTTACCAAAGAATCGTGGAAAAAGAAATCAAAGAAGAAAAAATTTATACGATTTTAAATCGTATTTTAGAGTATGAAGTTTTTTTGGGAGAGATCTATCAAATCATCAAAACTTATTCGGATATTCCACCGGTGGATTGGATCACAAAAAAAATGTAACCTAACTAATCGGTTACATTTCTTACTTCGACTACTTCTGGTACTTCACTAGTAATTGCCAATTCAATTCCATCTTTTAATGTATACTCAATCAAACTACAACCAGCACATGCCCCAGATAGGCGCACGTAACAAATACCATCTTCAAACTTGATAAAATCAATCATACCACCATCACTCATCAAAAAAGGACGTAGTTTATCGATCACAGCTTGAATTCGTAATTCAATATCATTCATAATAATCACCACATCCATTATATGAAAAAAGGAAAGATCTGTAAAGCGTTAGACAGAAGAAATCAAACGTGTTATAATAAAACCGGAAGGTGTAATTCGTGTCAAAATATGAAAAAGGGAAAATTGTAACGGGATGTGTGACTGGAATTGAACACTATGGTATTTTTGTAGGCCTAGATGAATATTATAGTGGACTCATTCACATCTCAGAAATATCAAGTGGTTTCGTTCGAAATATTAACGATTATGTCAATATTGGGGAGACGATCCATGTAAAAGTCATTGAAAGTGACGATGAAACTTGTCGTGTGAAATTAAGTATCAAAGATATTGATTATCGAATCGGTAAGCATAAGAGACAAAAAATTAGGGAGACAGCGCGCGGATTTTTACCACTCAAAGAACACATGAACGAGTGGAAACAAGAGATATTAACGGAAATGAAACAAAGATAGCGAGAAACTACAAAAAATTCAGAAAATTTATTGACAAAGAGCTAGGCAAATGGTATATTTAATATCGTCAATCCAAATTTTTTTTGGGCGATTAGCTCAGTTGGTTAGAGCATCTGCCTTACAAGCAGAGGGTCTGCGGTTCG